>NZ_SOFW01000024.1:0-6275 GCF_004402315.1 Cryobacterium sp. TMT1-3 | reverse complement strand
ATTGAGCCCCGGGCGGCCGCGCCCGGGCTCCAGGCCGCGCCGGGGTTCCAGGCCGCGCCCGGGCTCACGCCCACGCCCGGGCCCCAGCCGAGCTCGGCGCCGAACCCCGACTCCAGCGGATGGCTGCACCACGACGGCGTGCGCCTCGATTCGGCGCGGCGCGTGGTGGAGGTGGCGGGGGCATCCGTTCTGCTGACGCGCAGTGAATTCGATCTGCTCGCGCGCCTGCTGCAGCCCGTTGACCGGGTGCACAGCAAGAGCGAACTGATTCTCGAGCTGCGCGGCGACAGGTACGCCACCGCGCTGGTGACGGAGGCCGATAAGCGCTCCCTCGAGGTGCACGTGGCCAACCTGCGCCNGAACTGATTCTCGAGCTGCGCGGCGACAGGTACGCCACCGCGCTGGTGACGGAGGCCGATAAGCGCTCCCTCGAGGTGCACGTGGCCAACCTGCGCCGCAAGATCGGGCCCGCCGAGCGCATCGAAACGGTGCGCGGCGTGGGCTACCGACTGGCGTCGACGACCACCTAACCCGGTCGGGGCCCGGGCCCCGTCCATGGGCCCAGTTTATAACCTGGGCCCGGGGACGGGGCCCGGGCCCCGTCCGCAGTGGGGTGGACGACCTGCCTCAGGATTGACGGCAGAAAGGGGCCGACGATACGCAGGATTGGCCCCAATTTTTCACTGGGCTTCGCACCGCCTGGGCTCAATATAGCCCTAACCTATGGATAAGATCGCTCTATCCTGAGTTGTGCGATGATAGCGGCATAACTTAGATTTCGACTAGACAAATTTCTGCCCAGTGCATGCCGAACACCGGCATTCACACCCAGCACTAGATGGAGAAACATGAACACGTCATCCCGATTCGCCAAACGTCTCAAGGTTCTGGTGCCGCTGGCGCTCGTTGGCGCCCTGGCTCTGTCGGGCTGCAGCGCCGATGCCTCCACCGGCTCTAACGCCGACGCGAAAAAGACCATCACGATCGCCACGTCGAATGACGCCCCCTTCTCGTTCACCGATGCCGCCACGGGCGAGCTCTCGGGCATCGATGGAGAAATGATTCTTGCCATCGCCGAGGCGAAGGGCTGGAACGTCGAGGTCTTCGTCACCGACTTCAACACCCTCATTCCGGCGCTGATGGCCAAGAAGGCCGACGTGATCGTCGACGCCATGTACATCACCGACGCGCGCAAGAAAGAAATCAACTTCACCGACACCTGGTACATGCAGGGCGAAGGCCTGCTCGTACCGGCCGGCTCCACCGTGAAGAACCGCGATGACGTAAAGGGCAAGGTGCTCGGCGCCCAGACCGGAACGGTCTTCACCGACCTCATCGGAACCCTGGAAGGCAGCGAGACCCAGTTCTTCGACTCGCAGGCTGCGCTGATCGCCGCCGTGGAAAACGGCCAGATTGACGCCGCCTTCACCGACAGCGCCGTGCTGGCCTACAGCCTCGTGCAGAAGCCCAACCCGAAGATCGAACTCGTCACCCCGTACACGCCGTACTTTCCCGGCCAGATTGGCGCCGGCGTGCGCATGGAAGACACCGAGCTGCTCGACGACCTCAACTCGGGCCTCGCCGACCTCAAGCAGACCCCCCAGTACCTGGAAATTCTGCAGAAGTACGGACTCGGCGAAGACAACGTCACGGAGTAGCTAACGCACGACTCGTACCGGCCGTTCCCCACCTCGCGGTGGGGAACGGCCGTGTGCGCATGTTTATCCCCCCTAAGTTAGGCGCTCCACCATGGATTTCATCACTGACACCCTTGCAGTGTTCCCTTCGCTGATCGGCGCCGTGCCGATCGTGCTTCAACTCGCTGCCGGCGCCATGATTCTGGCCCTCGTGCTCGGTCTTCTCGTTGCCCTCGCCCGCATCTCCCAGTTCAAGGTGCTGCGGGCCATCGCGGTTTTCTACGTGGAGGTCATTCGCGGCACCCCGCTGCTGGTGCAGCTGGTCTACATCTTCTTCGTGCTGCCGAGCATCGGTATTGCCATCGACCCGATTCCGGCCGGCATTCTGGGCCTCGGGCTCAACTACGCCGCCTACCTGTCTGAGGTCTTTCGTTCGGCCATTCTCTCCGTCGAATCCGGGCAGACCGAAGCGGCACTCTCGCTCGGCTACACCCCCACCAAGGCGCTCTGGAAGGTGGTGATTCCGCAATCGTTCGTCGTCTCGCTCGGACCGATCGGTAACTACTTCATTGCCATGGTCAAAGACACGGCGCTCACCTCGGTCATTGCCGTCACCGAGATTTTGAAGACCGCGAACATTTTGAACAGCCAGACTTTTCAGACCACGGAAATCTACACGGCAGCAGCCATCCTCTACCTGATGCTCAGCCTTCCGCTCTCTCGAATTGTGGTACTTCTCGAACGAAAGGCGCGGTCTCGTGGCTGATAACACCATCATCAATGTCAAGGATGTACACAAGACCTTTGTGTCCGAGGCCAAGCAGTCCTTGTGGGACCGCTTTCGCGGCAAAACCCACGAGGTGAAGCGGGTTGAGGTGCTCAAGGGCGTCAACCTCGAGGTTGCCCAGAGCGAGACGGTGGTCATTCTCGGCTCCAGCGGTTCGGGCAAGAGCACCCTGCTGCGCTGCATCAACAAGCTCGAGACCATCGACGCCGGCCGCATCTACGTGCACGGCCACATGATCGGCTATCGGGAGCAGAACGGCGCGCTCGTCGCGGAGCGGGCATCCGTTACGGCGAAGAAGCGCACCGACGTGGGAATGGTGTTTCAACACTTCAACCTGTTTCTGAACAAGACCGCGCTGGGCAACGTCATGGCCCCGCTGCGCGACATCAAGAACCTCTCGGCCGCTGATGCCCGCATCAAGGCGGTGCACCACCTCGAGATGGTGGGCCTCGGCGACAAGCTCGACAACTACCCGAGCAAGCTCTCGGGCGGCCAGAAGCAGCGCGTGGCCATCGCCCGCGCGCTGGCCATGGAGCCGGCTGTCATGCTCTTCGACGAGCCCACCTCGGCGCTCGACCCCGAGTTGGTCGGTGAGGTTCTCGCCGTCATCAAGCGCATCGCCCAGGCGGGCACCACCATGGTGATCGTCACGCACGAGATGCAGTTCGCCCGCGAGATCGCCACCCGCATCGTGGTCATGGACCAGGGACTGATCGTGGAGGAAGGGCCGCCGGAGACCATCTTCACCAACCCCCAGCACGACAAGACCCGGGCCCTGCTCAGCCGGTCGCAAACGTCGCCGCAGGCTTCCGAGAGCTGAGCCGTGCGGGAGTTCGACGAGCAGATCTACCGACTCTCCCCCGGGCTGGCGCCTTCGTTCACCGTCGAACCCGGCGAGGTGTTCGCGTGCCTCACCCAGGACGCGTCGGGCAACCAGATCGGTGAGGGCGTCAGGCACGCCGACCTCGACCCGAGCCGGGTGTTTGCGGTGAACGGCCCCATCGAGATCGCCGGGGTGAAGGCGGGCGATGCCGTCGGGGTGGAGATTCGCGCCATCGACCCGGCCGAGTGGGGCCACACCTGGACCCGCCCGGGGCTCGGCGTGGGCGCACCGCCCGAGTCGCACGTGCGACGGTTGGCGGCGCGGCATCCGCTCATCGAGTGGGGCACCGGCGCACCCATTGCCGTCACGCCACGGCTGCACATTGGCACCCTCGGCCTGCTCCCCCGCGTCGAGACCGAACCGCGACACCTCGGCGGCTACGGCGGCAACCTCGACTCCGTGCTGTGCGCGGTGGGCTCGACGGTGTGGATCACCGCCCAGGTTGACGGCGGCGGCCTGTTTGTGGGCGATGTGCACGCGGCCATGGGCGACGCCGAGGTCTGCGGCACCGGCATCGAGGTGGCGGCACGCCTCGAGCTCTGCGTGCGCACCCGCACCGACTGGGCGCCCACCTTTGCCACCATCCGGCGCGAGGAGAAGACCTGGATTGTCGTAGACGGCGATGATTTCGACGAGGCGCTGCGCCGCGGGGTCGCCGAGTGCACCCGGCTGCTCGCCGCGCACTTCGGCATGCCCCACAACGATGCCTACCTCGCCGTGGGGTTGCTGCTCGAGGTGCGGGTGTGCCAGGTCGTCAACTCCCGCCGCAGCCTGGCCCTGTCGCTCACCGGCGGCGCCGACGCCGCCCTGGCCCCGGCGTTGCTCTAACAGAGCGGATGCGGGTGGCCGCGTTCCGCGGGCAGCTCGCGCGTTCGCGGGCGGCGCGCTGCGCGGGAGGTACGCCAAGGGGATGCGGGGTTCTCACGAAAGCGGATGCGGAATGGCCGGCCCGCCGGCCCATGCGAGTGCGGCTCGACCAACGAATGTGTGCGGCCTCCCCAACCAACCGGCCCCAGGAACAAGTGGGCGGCGCATGTGCAGCACCACCCCCGGCTACCCGGCGCTCTGCAGCAGAGACAAGTCGATGATCACCACGGCGTCGCGGGAATCGCGAGACAGCCGACCCTGCGCCTTCTGATACCGGGCGTCGGCGGCCGCCTTCTGCTCTGCGGTCATCGATCCAGTGTTTTCCAGGGGCGCCTGGCTCAGGTGCAGCGCGGCGCTCGCGCGCAGGTACCGGGCGTTGCCGCGGTCGAGAACCAGCTCGATAGAGTCTTTCGCCGCCCCCGTTGCCGACGGCCCCGTCTCTTCCCAATAGACCGAGCGCCCCGCAGCACTCTCAACGTGTTTGCTGACCAGTGAATCGCGGCACCAGTCCAGCGTCGTGCCGCCCGCGCCCGCGTCGACGGTCTTCACGTCGAGCAGCATCTTGTCGTTCGCCTTCAACGACGTGCTGGAGGCGTCGGCCGAGACCTGCACGCTTCCGTCGGCGGCAATCGTGGCGGTGAGATTGACGACCGGCTGGTCCCGCAGCGCCAGGCTCTCCGCCCCGATCCAGACCATCCAGGAGACACCGATCAGCAGCAGCAGCGCACCCAGTGCCGCTCCGATGCGGGTTAACAGGTGCGTTTCCAGACGGCGCCAATGAACGGCAGCTCCGCCCAGCAGTACCACCACAATCGCCCACGGAAACAGCTGGGTTTGGTTGCGAATGAGCCGGCCCAGCACGTCACCCTGAATGCCGATCGCCGCCAGCACGGCGAGGGCGAGCGTGATGGATCCGTAGAGTGCCACGCGCGCCGAGACGGGCAGGTCGCCCTCGGTTGGCTTCGCGGCTGCCTTCGTCAACTCGTCATGCAGCACGGTCGGTTCGCCCGCGGCTCTCTGCGGCGCCGTCACTGCCAACTTGCGCGAGAAACGATTCATCAGATCGCCATTCTGTGGGGTAGAGAAAGCTGCCCGAACCCTATCTCCAGACCGCTGCCCCCACTAGGTGGCCACGAGAGCGGATGCGACCGGGCCGCGTTGTGCACGCCGCCACAGCTCAGCGACTCCCCCAGGCCTCACCGACCGCGTCGGCGAAGGGGGAGAACGAGCGCTTGGGCTTCTTCTCATTGCTGGTCAAGTGGTTCAACTTCCTAGATCACGATGCCGTGTCCAAGAACAGTGAAGCACGCCAGTGCACGCCAGCATTTTCGCGATGTATCTGCTAATGCCAGTGGTGCCCTTGTTTTGATAGTATAAATACCAGTAGAGACTAGCCCCTAGTTAGCCATACGGGGTAGACTTGGCCAGCATAGTCGGTATATTCATGGTAGAACACATAGCCTTTCAAGACAGTGTTAGTCATGTTCTCGAGTGCGGTGATCTCTTTGGCATATACTCCCTTGATGGGCATCAGTTCAGACTCCTTTGTGACTGTCGGAATACGCATCATTTGACCTTCGGCCATATATCGAGGCGTACGGTCTGGAACGTCTGCAGCGCCAATAATCTCATCGTATTTCACCGATCCTGCCCTGTCCTCGACCATGAAAGTTAAAACTTTTTTTGCGTCTTCCGTATTCAGGGATACCGCCATTCGGAGCATCCATGTACTACTGACTAATGCGTCTTGATCGGAGTCATCGAGTGAAACTTCGGTGTCAATGCCATCGTTAGGTCCTGTTCTTTGATCTCGCCACTCAGCGACAAAGATATCCTTGTCACGAATAAGCCAGGACACGTACGGCGCCTGCTCATCCTTAGGGAGTGTTTCAAAGATTTCGAACGGCATCTCTTGATATTGCACCAGGTTTTCAGGGACTGCTTCTGCGTATGGGGCGTATTCTGCCACTTGAGGTACTTCGGCGGTTTCTACTGGCGCTGAAGTTGGAGCGGCTGTTTCGGGTACTGACTCGCTTGTTGCTACGGCTGTTTTCGGTGCGCAGCCCGTCAAGCTGAAGAGTGCCACCGCTGTGAGGGTGAT
>NZ_SOFW01000022.1:0-188941 GCF_004402315.1 Cryobacterium sp. TMT1-3 | reverse complement strand
GGGGATGAATACCGAGCAGGCCTACAAACGAGCCCGCCGGCTGCGCGACGAACTCGACGCGGCGGGCATTCGCGCGCGGGAGAAGCAGGCTCGTGACGACACCACCTGGTCGCTGTGGCGGCGCGCCGATGGCATGGTGACGCTGCACGCGCTGCTGCCGCCGGAGCAGGGCGAACTGTGGATGGCGACGTATGACGCGTTGACGAGCCCGCGCCGCGGTGGGGTGCGGTTCGTCGACCCGGAGCGGGCGAAGTGGGCGCAGAGCGTGAAGGACGACCCGCGCACCGTGGATCAGATCGCCGCGGACTCCTTCACGCAGCTGCTCAAGCTCGGCGCCGACGCTGACCCGAACACGCTGTTCGGTNCAAGCTCGGCGCCGACGCTGACCCGAACACGCTGTTCGGTGGCCGCCGCCCGGTCGTGCAGGTCATCGTCACCGAACACGACCGCCCCACCACCATCCCTGCCCCGGCCGCGCCAGTCGCCACAGCGGATGCCCGCACCCCCTCACCAAGCAGCGCGACACCGACACCGACGAAACCTGCCGAGCGCACCGCGACCGGAACAGCCGCAACCACTGGACTCACCGGAATCACCGACACCAACACAACCAGCGGAACGACCGGAACGACCGGGACCACCGGAACGACCGGAACGACGGGAACGACCGGAATTACCGGAACCACCGGAACCACCGGAACCACGGGGACCGTCGGGACCACCGGGAGTACCGGGACCGTCGGGACCACCGGGAGTACCGGGAGCACCGGGAGCACCGGGAGCACCGGGAGCACCGGGACCGTCGGGGGTGCTACACCCACTGAAACGTTGGCGGGTGCCGGGACTAGAGGGTCGTTCGGCTATCTCGAGGGCAACCCGGCCCCGTCTCAGCCGAGAGCATCGCCCGACACCTCTGCGACACCGGCTACCTCGGCATCCTGTTCGACCAGGCCGGGCAACCCCTCAACGTGGGACGAGACCAACGCCTGTTCAACCGGGAACAACGCCGAGCCCTCGCCGTGCGCGACGGCGGCTGCCGCTGGCCCGACTGCGACCGACCACCCTCCTGGACCGAAGCGCACCACCTCGAAAACTGGTCGGAGCAGGGACTTTCCAACATCGACCAAGCCATTCTGCTCTGCGCCCTGCACCACCTGCTGCTCCACAACCGGGGCTGGAAAATCCTGCTCCGAGACGACCAATACTGGCTGCAACCCGCCGTCGAAATCGACCCGGCGCAGACCCTCATCGCCCTGCCCAGCAAAAACCCGCTCATGCTGCCAGCCCCACCCCAACAGCCAGCAGCCATCCCGCGCGCGGCCGGCCAGGTAAAGGGCGGCGGGGCCCGGGCCGGCGATTTGCTTCGACAACCTCAGCACAGCATCGACGGGCTCGACCAGCGACACGGGGATGACCCGCGACCGGGTCATCCCCACGACGACTACCGCAACTGAAGTCTGATCTTCCCCGTGGTTTTTCTCATCCCAGCGCTGCCATGCACGGCACGGCGAGCCAAGGCTCAGCCGGGTGTGCCACGCCACGGCATTTTCTTCTCTGCCCGGCTACCAGCGCGCTGGCTAAGAAGTCGCGCGCAGCTGTGGGCACAAGACTTCTCGTGCCCGGTCTAGATTATGGCTCAGTGGTGTTAAACCGCACTCTTCGAGCTCGTCGCGCCGAACCGGTCAGCGCGGCTGGTCGACGTCGACCCCGGTGCCGAGATCGCCGCACTCGATCTGCTCCACCGAGTGCGCGCGCAGGTACGGGCGGGCGCCGGTGTCACCGGTCGACGTTTCAATAAGCGCCGCCCAGTGAGCCCGGCCGATCACGACGGGATGCCCCGGCCGGCCGGCAAATCGGGCCTGACGCAGAGTGTCGTGCGTGACGGCCGCCATGCTGGCTGGCGCACCCGGGGCATCCGTTGTGGCAGTGCGCGCGCTCACCACCCGGGCCACCGTCGCCGCGTTCAGATCGGGCACGTCCACGGGAATGACGGCGATCGCTGCGAGGTCTGGCTGATCGAGGGCGCAGCGCAGTCCGGCGCGCAGTGAGGCGGAGAGTCCTTCGGCCCAGTCGGCGGCTTGCACGACCAGAACGGATGCCGATAGCTGGCCCATGCCTCCGGCCGGTGCGCTATCGGACAACGCTGTTTTCCGTGCGGCCAAATCGTCATCGCCAGCCTGCAGCAGCGCCGCAGCCTCGGCCCCGCGCGCCCCGAGCACGACGATGACCGGGGAGCAGCCGGCGGCTGCGAGCACGTCGACGGCGTTCTGCAGCCAGGACCGACCAGCGGCATCATGCACGAGCGCCTTCGGCATCCCATAGCGGTAGCCCGCACCAGCGGCGAGCACGAGTCCGGCGATTCGGGTGGTGCCGGAGGTGCCATCGGTGCTCGCGGTCCTTACGAACTCTGCGGTTTCAGCGGTGCTTCCGGTGCCAGCGGTGCTTCCGGTGCTTGCGTGGCCAGCGGTGCTGGGGGTGCCAGCGGTGCTTGCGGTGCTTGCGGTCCTTGCGAACTCTGCGGTTTCAGCGGTGCTTCCGGTGCCAGCGGTGCTTCCGGTGCTTGCGTGGCCAGCGGTGCTGGGGGTGCCAGCGGTTTCAGCGGTGCTTGCGGTGCTTGCGGTGCTTGCGAACTTCGCGGTTTCAGCGGTGCTTCCGGTGCTTGTGTGGCCAGCGGTGCTGGGGGTGCCAGCGGTGCCAGCGGACTGAGGTTCCGGAGGTGGCATCTGCATGTCTGCCATCGTAAGGTTCTCGAGCCCTTTGCTCTGGCACCTGTCGTGCGCCGAGCCGTGAGGCCCGGCCCCGATCGTGGCCTTTTCGGCACCAAACTCACGGCCCAGCGAGCTAACGCGCCTGGGAAGCGCCAGCGACCGCGACTGGTCAGCCCTCACGCAATCGGGCCGATACGGTCGACCAAAGCCCAGTCCCCGCTCGGAAGGTGCCCGATGTGCGCTCAGATTCTTCAGCCGCAGTTTTCGCAGTCGCCATCGCCGTCGCAGACGCCGTCGCGGGCGGGCGTTCAGGCCGAGGCCGGCAGCATCCGTTCGGCCCACTATCTGCCGGCAACCCGGCAGACCGTACTCTGGGGCCGGCTGCCCTGCGCGCGCGACGTGGGCGTTCTCACCATCGACTCGGGTGACGAGGTCACGATCGGCGCTTTTCCGGTCCTGTCTGCGCCGCTGCTCGAGGTCGACGGAGCACCGCTCGGGCTGTGCCTGGTGGGGCCGAGGTTCAGCTACCTCGCGCTCATCGATGCTGCCGTGGGGCTGGCTGACACGCTCGCGTAAATAACCGGCGACATGCCCGTAACGTGCGTGAAACGTGCGCTGCCTAAACTGTGAACCTGAAACACCTGTTTCACGACGCCGAGGGAGTGAAACACGTGTCCAGCCTTCCGATCAACCCGCCAGCGCGGCTGCTCCTGGGTCCCGGCCCGATCAACGCCGATCCCCGGGTGCTGCGCGCCATGGCGGCCCACCTGGTGGGCCAGTACGACCCGGCCATGACCGGCTACATGACCGAGACGCAACAGCTCGACCGCACCGTATTCGGCTACAACGCCCGCCAGGACACCGTGCTGACCACCCTCGCCGCGCTCGAAGCGGTGCTGCGTCGCGCCGGGGCATCCGTTACCGCGGGAAGCGGCGTCGGCGCCGCCTACGATTCCTACGCCGATGCTGATACGCCCGTCACCTCGGTCACCGTCATTCCAGCTCGTCAGGACGCCCGATGACCGCGCTGGTGCCGCCGGCCTCCTCGGCCGCTTCGGCCCGCTTGATCACCGCCGCCGACATCCTTGATCGCTGCGACGAGCTCGGGCGGCACAGTTCGCTGCCGAACGGCCTGATCAAGCGGGTCTACCTCTCGCCCGAACACGCGGCCGTGAACGCCATCGCCGGTGAGTGGATGTTGGCGGCCGGCCTGGCCACCTGGCAGGATGCCGCGGGCAACCAGTGCGGTCGGCTGGACGGCGCCAGACCGGGCCTGCCGGCGCTGCTGCTCGGTTCGCACCTCGACACCGTGCCCGCCGCTGGCCGGTATGACGGAAGCCTCGGAGTGCTGCTCGCCATCGCCGTGGCCGAACGCGTGGCTCGTTCCGGGCGGGCTTTGCCGTTCGCGCTCGAGGTGGTCGCCTTCGGCGACGAGGAGGGCATCCGGTTCGGCACGACGCTGCTCGGCAGCCGTGCCCTCGCCGGAACCTGGCAAAATATATGGTGGGGCTTGGAAGACCAGAACGGCGTGAGCCTCGACGCGGCCTACCGCGCCTTCGGACTCGACCCGGCCGTGATCGGCGACGCTGCGCGCACCCCGGCCGACCTCATCGGCTATCTCGAAGCGCACATCGAACAGGGCCCGGTGCTCGACGACGCCGGGATAGCGCTCGGCGTCGTCTCGTCGATCGCCGGTGCACGTCGGTTCTCTATCGTGATCGAGGGCGCCGCCGCACACTCGGGCACCCAGTGGGCGCTGCGTCGCGACGCGCTGGCCGGTGCGAGCGAGGTCATTCTCGCGATCGAACGCATTGCCCGCGAAGCGAATCTCTCCGGCACGGTCGGTCATCTCGCCGTGTTTCCCGATGCTGTCAACGTTATTGCGGGGCGGGTTGAATTCAGTCTCGACCTGCGGGGCGAGTCCGATGCGCAACGCGACCGCGCGTGGGCTCTGATCGAGCAGACCGCGGAGCAGATCTGCGACCGCCGGGCGTTGACGGTGACGAGCGTTCAGACGCACGGAGCTCCGGCGGCGCACTGCAGTCCGCACCTGCGGGTGGCCGTGGCCACGGGCATCCGTTTGGCTGTCGCCGACGATTCTGCGCCGCCGAGCCTGTTGTCGATGGCAGGCCACGACGCAATGGCGATTGCAGCGCTGACCGATATTGGCATGCTGTTCGTGCGCTGCCGCGACGGAATGAGCCATCACCCCGACGAGTCGGTCACCGAAGCCGACGTAGCGCTCGCGCTCGATGCCTTCGAGGCCGCCGTGCTGCACCTCGCCGATCAGTACGACGCCGATGAACTCGACTCCGAGTTCGACGCCCGTGCGGCCACGACGTGACCGCGACCATGAACATCGGCAAGCGCATCGACCGGAGCTACGGTGAGCTCACGCCGCAGGAGCAGCGGGTGGCCGATTTCATCCTCGATCATCTGAGTGATCTGGCGGTCTACAACGCGTCGGAGCTGGCCCGGCTCAGCGGCGTCTCCAAGGCGACCGTCTCCCGACTGTTTCGACGGCTTGGGTTTCAGGATTCCGCTGAGGTGCGCGACCATGCGCGCACCCTGCGCAGCCACGGTGCCCCGGTGGGCGGGCCGGGGGCATCCGCTGGCACGCCGTCGCGTCTTGCCGCGCACCTGGCCGGCGAGCAGGAGAACCTGCGGCGGTTGTTGCAGAACCTCGAAGACGGCCGACTGGATGCCGCGGCGCGGCTGATCGCGCACGCCGGCAACGTCGTCGTGATCGGGCTGCGCAACAGCTACCCGCTGGCGCTGCACCTGCGTCAGCAGCTCGCGCAGACCTGCCACAGCGTGCGGCTCGCGCCGCTGCCCGGGCAATCGATCGGGGAGGATCTGGCCGGACTCGGCCCGCACGATGTGGCCGTTCTGTTCGGGTTTCGCCGCCGCACGGCGGGCTTTGGTCAACTGGCCCTGGCGATCCAGCGGCGGGGGATTCCGCTCGTGCTGATCGCCGACTCCTCGGCGCGCAAGCACGCCGACGGCGCCGCGGTCTGGCTGGAATGCCCGATCGACAGCGCGAGCGCCTTCGACAGCTACGCCACCGCGATGAGCCTGATCAACCTGCTCGCGACCGGCGCGATGGGCGCGCACGTGCGCGAGACGCGCACCCGCATAGCGGCGATCACCCAGGTGTACGAAGACCTCGACGAACTCGAGGCACCATGGTGACGAAATCTCTTCTATATTGGGCACCATGTTGACCTCTGAAGCACGTGAATTGCGCATGGGGTTGTTCGCCTGCCTCGGCGTCGAGCGGTGGGTCGACGAGGTCGCCGCCACCGGCCCCTACCTCGACGCCGCCACGCTCCTGGACGCCGCGCGGCGGGCGTCGGCCACGCTGTCGCGCGCGGAGGTGGATGAAGCCCTCGTGCATCATCCGCGCATTGGTCAGTCTGTCCGTGACGCCAGCACTGCCGCTCGATTCTCCCGCCGCGAGCAGGCCCCGCCCGATGCCGATGATGTCGAGCTGTCTGAGCTGATCGCGGCCGGCAACCGTGACTACGAGGCCCGGTTCGGCCGGGTCTTCCTCATTCGCGCGGCCGGGCGCACCCGCGCCGAGATTCTCGCCGAGCTCAACCGGCGCCTCCGGTTGCCCAACGATGTCGAGGTGGGGATCGTTGCCGGCGAGCTGCGCGAGATCGCCCTGCTGCGCCTCGCCGCCCTGATCGAGCTGCGCTTGTGAGCCAGGCTGGAGTGAGTGGGGAGGGCGCGGCCCGCAGCCACGTCACGACGCACGTGCTCGACTCCGTCACCGGCGGCCGGCTGCCGGCGTTGCGGCCGAACTCGACCAGCGCGCCGACACCGCCTGGGTAGTTCTCGCGACCGGCGAAACGGATGCCGACGGTCAGCCTCGCTGACCTATCGGAGCACTATCACGTGCCCCTGCAGCTGAGTCCGTTCGCGTACTCCACCTTTCGCGGCACCTGAGTCGCACCGAGCCGTGAGACCCCACGGCTGGCCGAGCGGATGTGGCGCTCGGCGAGGGCGCACTGCGCGCTCACTCGACGACCACGCGGTGACCGCGCACGTAGACCCCGGTGATCGCCGGCTCGCGGAGCGCGAGCAGCAGTGCGAACAGGGTCTGTTCGGCGGCTAGCGCGGCATCGTCGGCGTGCACGGCGTTGGCCAGAACGAGGGCCAGCGGTTCCCAGCGGTCGGGGTCGATGAGCAGAAAGTCCGCGTCCTTGCCAAGGTCGAAGTTGCCGAATCGCGCCTCCATGTCGAGGGCACGCGCCCCGGCGAGGGTTCCGGTGAACAGCAGGGCGGCTGGGTCGAGGGCCACACTGGCGTCGCCGGGTTCCGACAGGTGCGCTTTGTAGCAGTCGTTGAGCACCCGCGCGACGAGCCATTCGTCGCCGCCGCCGACATCCGTTCCGATCGCGACGTTCACGCCGAACCCGGTCGTGCGGCGCCACGGCATGGTGCCGGAGCCGAGGAACGCCTGCGAGGTCGGGCAGTGTGCGATCGAGGTGCCGGTCTCGGCCATGCGGGCGAGTTCGCTGTCCTGGCAGTGCACGGCGTGGGCGAGGATGCTTCGGCGCCCGAGCAGCGACGAGCCGCCGCGGGCCGAGCCCGGCAGGAAGCATCCGTCGTAGGTGTCGAGGTAGGTCGTCGTGCCGAACACCGAGCGCACGGCGTCGATCTCCCCGGTGCCCGGCCGGTCGTTCTCGTTGAGGTGGCTGTGAAAGTACACGCCGCGCCCACGCACCGAGTCGTAGAGCTCGCCGAGCCCGGCCAGGGTCGTCGGCGTGACCGAGAGGCTGAATCGCGGAACGATCGCGACCTGCAACAGCGCGGTCTGCGCGTTATCGGTGTCGACGGCGTGCCACCGGTCGATCTCGGCCGCCGTGAGGTCGAGAGCCGCCTGCTCGCTCGTGACCAGCGCTCGGGCGGAGTCGGTGCCGACGGTCTGGATTCCGCGCCCGCTGACCAGGCGCAGTCCGGCCGCCCGGGCTTCTTCGAACAGGGCGTCTTGCGCCGGGGCAAAGGCTGACCCGAACACGAGCGCGCTGGTCGTGCCGACGGATGCCCGCCGACGCGTGAAATCGCGCGCCATCTGTCGGGCGAATCCCGGGTCTTCGAGCCGCGATTCGGCCGGGAACACGCACTCGTCGAGCCATTCCAGCAGCTGGCCGCCGCCGTAGGCATCCGTTGTGTAGGTCTGCGGAAAATGGCTGTGGGTGTCGACGAATCCGGGAATGATGAACCCGGTTCGGGTCACCGGCAGTGCCGCGTAGGCCGCGGGCAGCTCACGGAACGGTCCGACCCAGGCGATCGTGCCGTCGACCGCCGTGACCAGGGCGCCGTCGGGCACTGACACGAGGTGTTCGCGCGCTTCGGTGACCGTCGGGGCACCACTGATGT
This sequence comes from Cryobacterium sp. TMT1-3, assembly GCF_004402315.1. Classification (NCBI taxonomy): domain Bacteria; kingdom Bacillati; phylum Actinomycetota; class Actinomycetes; order Micrococcales; family Microbacteriaceae; genus Cryobacterium; species Cryobacterium sp. TMT1-3. Next base: position 180,845 of record NZ_SOFW01000022.1, on the reverse strand, counting down.
GAAAGATGTGGCCGCGGTAGACCGTGGCGACTGAAGATTCGTACATATCTACGGAGATTATCTCCTTACTCGGTCAAGTCCAGCGGTTTCGGTATGGTTCCATGAAATTCTCCCCGGATGTACAGGCCGTGTCCCGGAACCCGGCCCGGGCGCACGGAACCGCAGGAGACGGTTGGTGTTCTCGTTGCTGCCGCGCTGCCAGGGCGAGTGTGGGTCACAGAAGTAGAGCGTCAGGTCGAGGGCAGTCTGGATCTGGGCGTTCTCGGCCAGCTCCGTGCCGCGGTCCCAGGTGATGGAGCGGCGCAGATGCTCGGGGAGCTTGCCTATCTCGCGGATCATCGCCAGCAACCGTGTCGGCGCTGACGTGCACGTGGGTGTCGACGAGCCCGGGGATGAGCACGGCGGCCGGAACGAAGCCCTGCGTGGTCAACACCCGCTCGGAGCGGATGACGAGATCGGGGGGAATCATGCGGTCCTCTCCGGTATGTTCAGGGGGTGTTTTCACCCTACTGAAATCGGATTCGGCGCATTCGGGGGTTTGGAAACGTGCCTGACATGCCCCGTCATGCCGCGCAAATGTAGCGCTCGGAGCCCGCCCGCTTACCCGCGAACCTCGCAACCCCGCGAACGACCCGCCCCCGCCGCTCGTGTCTCCTGAGGGGAGCGGATGCCCCGTTCCGACGCGACCCCACCCTGCGCGAGCCGGGCGGGGCATCCGCTCAGCCGTGCAGCAGCCGCCAGATGCGGTCACGCGACATGGGCAGTTCGGTGGGACGGATGCCGATCGCGTCGCGCACCGCATTGGCCAGCGCTGGGGCGACCGGGTTGTAGGTGGATTCGCTCATCGACTTGGCCCCGTACGGCCCGAGCACGTCGTGACTCTGCGCGAAGTACACCTCGGTGACCGGCAGGTCCGCGAGCTGGGGCACATGGTAATTGCGCAGAACCCGGGTCGTCACCGCGCCGGCGCCGTCGAGCACGACCTCTTCGAACAGGGCGGTGCCGAGGGCCTGGGCAACCCCGCCCTCGATCTGGCCGCGGCACTGTTCCGGGTGCATCACGAAGCCGGCATCCGCGGCCTGGATTGACTGCAGAATGCGCACCTCGCCGGTGTCGGTGTTCACGGCCACCCGAAACGCGTGCACGTTGAAGGCGAGCGAGCGCAGCGCGCCGTCCTCACGGCGGGTGGCGGTGAGGTCGACGTCGTTGGCGGCGGCCCAGTCGGCGAGCTCGTCGAGTGAGAGGCTCGTGGCGGCCCCGCGCAGCCCGTCCTTCTCGAGCTGCCACCCGCCGGTCCCGCTGCACGACGCGGCCGCCTCAACGAGCGTCTCGGCCAGCGCGGTCGCCGCGGCGAGCACGGCCTTGCCGGCCACCACGACCCCGGCCGAGCCGAACGCGCCGGAGTCGTAACCGGCGGCATCCGTGTCGGAGTGCACGAGGTCGATGCGGTCCAGGGTGGTGCCGAGCGCCGTCGCGGCGATCTGCGCGTGCACGGTCGTGGTGCCGTTGCCGAACTCGGTCGTGCCGACCCGCACCAGGTAGCGGCCGCCCGGCAGCAGTTGAACGGATGCCTGCGAGCGGTGGCCGCGCGGCGGCGTCGTCGCGATCATCGACGATGCCATTCCGGTGCCGACCCGCCACTGGGCTCCGGCCGGGGCGGCGACCCGATTGCCGCGCTTCAACGCCGCCTCGGCGAGGTCCAGGCACTGGTCGAGGCCGTAGCTGCCGAAGACGAGGTCGGGGCCTTCCTCGTGGGTGACGACGAGGGCGTTCCCGGGGCGCACCGAGTTGAGCCGGCGCAACTCGAACGGGTTCAGCTGGAGTTCGCGGGCGAGCTCGTCGAGGGCGCACTCGACCGCGAAGATGATCTGGCCGAGGCCGTAGCCGCGGAACGCGCCCGACGGGGGGTTGTTTGTGTAGACGCTGTGGGCATCCACTTTCTTGTTGGGCGCGTTGTACAGCGCGACGGATTCGCTCGTGCCGTGGAACATGACGCCGGGGGCGTGATTGCCGTAGGCGCCGGTGTCGGCGAGCACCCCCAGTTGCAGTGCGGTCAGGCGACCGTCGGCCGTGGCGCCGAGGGTCACGTCGATGGTCATCGGGTGCCGCACCGGGGCGATGGTGAGCTCGTCGGTGCGGGTGAATTCGTACTGCACTGGCCGATTGGTTTTCAGTACGGCGAGGGTGACCAGGTCTTCGGTGAGCAGCTCCTGTTTGCCGCCGAAGCCGCCGCCGACGCGCGCGGTGAACACCCGCACCCCGGCCGGGTCGAGGTCGAACAGGCGGCAGATCTCCTTCTGCACCAAAAACGGAACCTGCGAGCTCGTGCGCAGGTTCAACCGATCACCGTCGAGCCAGCCGATCGTGGCATGGGTTTCCAGGTGGGTGTGCGAGATGCGCTGGGTCTGCCAGCGGCCGGAGACCACGGTCGAAGCTTCGGCCAGGCCGGCCTCGACGGAGCCGTACTCGCCGTGCAGCTCGGCGACGAGGTTGCGCTCGGGGTCGGCCAGGCGGGAGACGACCGGGTCTTTGTCGCCGTGCACGAGCGGGGCGCCGGGTTCGAGCGCCAGCCGCGGGTCGAACACGGCGCCCCGCAGGTCGTACTCCACCTCGATCAGGCGGCAGGCCGCTTCGGCGATCGCCACCGAGTCGGCCACGACCGCGGCGACCCGCTGCCCGCGAAAGCGCAGGGTCTGGTCGAAGACCAGGGTGTCGTCGGGATCGTCGAATCGGCTCTCGTGCCGCGCCGTCGAGTACAGGGTGCTGGGGGAGTCGGCGTGGGTGAGCACGCGGTGCACGCCCGGCAGCGCCGCGGCTTTCACCGCATCGAGAGAGCGGATGCGCGCGTGCGCGTGCGGGCTGCCCAGCACGGCGAGGTGGAGCAGCCCCGGAATGGCCACGTCGAGGGTGTACGGCTCGAGCCCGCTGACCACCCGCTGCCCGTTGAGCGCCCCGGGGGAGGTGCCGACCGCGCCGGAGCCTGCTCGGCCGGTCGCCCGCACCGGACCGAGCGTGGAGGCTTCGGCGTGTTCGCGCGTCGGCGCGACATGGCAGGAGCCTTCCGGCGGGGTGTGCTCGCCGACGATCGCGTCGGTGATCGAGCGGTAGCCGGTGCAGCGGCAAAGGTTGCCCTTCAGTAGTCGGGGCAACTCGCTCGGGTCGGTGAGGGCGGCATCCGCTTCGATCGCCGCGGCGGTGACGACCATGCCGGGCGTGCAGAAGCCGCACTGAAAGCCCGCAGCGTCAACGAAACGCTGCTGCACCGGGGCTAGGCTGCCCGGCTGGCCGAGGCCGGCCGCAGTCGTGATGTGCTTACCATTCGCCCGGAACGCCGGGTAGATGCAGGAGTGCACGGGCGTGCCGTCGACCTGCACCGTGCAGGCACCGCAGTCGCCGGTGTCGCAGCCCTTCTTCACCTCGAAGTGCTCGTGCTCGCGCAGCAGGGTACGCAGGCATTGGCCGGGGGTCGGCGTCGCCTCGACTCGGGCGCCGTTGACGTCGAAGGTGACGGTGGCGACGGCCGCGGCCTGTTCCAGCGTCATGAGCCAACCAGGGCGAGCTCGGCGCGAATCTCTTCGCCGAGCAGCAGCCCCATCGCGCGTCGCCAGTCGGCCGCGCCGTGGGCATCCGTGAACCAGCAGTCGATCGCGGCAATGTCGCGGGCGAGCTCGTTGGCGGCGGGCACCCGCGGGTAGCGCAACTGCACCGGACGCAGCGTCGCGGCCGTGACCGTGAGCACAAAACGGCCATCAGCGCCATCAGCAGCTCGGTCAAGCCGCCCGGCCAGCACAGCGCCCGAGCGGCCGAGCGGCGACAGGGCAATCTTGCGGTACGCCGTGGTGGCTTGCAACGACGTTAGCGGCACGCGAACGGAACGCAACACATCGGTGGGCCCGAGCACATTGGTCATATTGCCGGTGACGAACTCGCCGGCCGGCACGATCTCGTCGCTGCCGTCGCCCCGCCAGACGAGCAGTTCGGCGTCGAGCGCGACGGCGAGGGTGATCATGGGCCCGGCCGGAAGCGAGGTGGCCAGGTTGCCGCCGACCGTTGCCACATTCCACACCTTGAACGAGCCGAACAGAGCCGTGCAGCACTGATAGAACAGCGGATGCGCCGCCCACCCCGCCTGCCGTGGCAACCGGGAGAGCTCGGCGAGGGTGCAGGTCGCGGCAATCTCGAGGCCGTCGCTCGGGAACGTCAGCGCCGGCCAGCCGAACGCCTGCAAATCAACGAGACCTGTGAGATGGGCGCGCGGGTCGGCGAACAGCTCGGATCCACCGGCCAGCGGCACAACCGTTGGCCCGAGTGCGTCGAGGTCGCTGCGCTGGCGAGCCGGGATGATGCGGGTGAGCGTACTGAGGTCCATGGGGCTCCGTCGAGTTCCGGGGAAGGCTGCGCTGGGCTGAGAGTGGCCGGATTAACCGTGCGAGCGACCATGGGCGCACGGTAGGGGGTTTCACCAAGCAGGCTACCTCACCGGCGGGTGTGCTCGATGTCGGGCAGAGCCGCCGGTCACACGTCGATGGTGTGCACCAGATCTTCCTGCAGCATGCCGAGCCATTCGTAGAGTTCGCGCAGAAACGGGGTGTCGTCGCCGTCGAGGTGCACGACACCGTCGGGGGCGATCTGCAAGCGGTCGGCGAGGGTCAGCCGCAGGTCGGTGAGGCTGCGCAGCCAGGCCTGCACCGCGTCAGCGTCGAGGGTGATCGTGACCGGCTGGCGATCCGCGCTGTCGGGCGCGCCAGCATCCGCTTCGCCGGCACCGAGGGAGCCCAGCACGATCTGGGCGTTCTGCGCCTTGCGTTCGAGCAGGTTGACCGAGGTGAAGCGGCGAAACTCGGCCGCCGCTTCGTCGTCGTCGCGGTAGGCGTCGGGCAGCAGACGGCCGAAGACGCCGTCGCTCGCGGCGAGCTGAACATCGGCGGCCCCGGCATCGAGCATGTCCGCGAGCTGGCGCGTGGCGAGGCGAAGCAGGTCAGCCTCGATGGGTTCAAACCGGGCGAGCAGGGCGCCGGAAAGCTGCCGGGTGAAGCGCTGGTCGCTCATTCGTCGGCCTTGGCCAGGGTCGCCATCAGGCCGTAGCCGTGCATGGCTTCCACGTGACGTTCCATCGACTCACGGTTGCCGGTGGCGACGACGGCCCGCCCGTTGTTGTGCACCTGCAGCATGAGCCGTTCGGCCTGCTTCGCGGTGACCCCGAAGTAGCTGCGAAAGACGTAGGCGACGTAGGACATGAGGTTGACCGGGTCGTCCCAGACCAGGGTCACCCACGGTCGGTCCAGTGAGACGGACTCGCGAAGTTCGGTGTGTTCGGTAGTCTGCGTCACCCCTTAAGCCTCACACGCTCCGGCCGGGTTTTCCACCGCTATCTGACACTCGCGCGTCATACTCCGCTCTGCGGCGCCCGGGCTTGGGGTGAGGGAATATCCTTGAGGTATGACGTCCCCAGCACCATCGTCCGCAGTTTCGCCAGCGTCCAGCGCCCAGCACCCAGAGTTGGCCCCGCTGACCAATGTTGACGTTGAGCGCATTCGCAATGACTTTCCGGTGCTGCACCAAACGGTGAACGGGCATCCGCTCGTCTATCTCGACTCGGGAGCCACCTCGCAGAACCCGATCAGCGTGATGGAAGCCGAGCAGGAGTACTACGAGCAGCGCAACGCCGCCGTGCACCGCGGCGCCCACACCCTCGCCGTCGAAGCGACCGAGTCCTTCGAAGCGGCCCGCGAGACGGTCGCCGCGTTCGTCGGCGCGCAGCCCGACGAAATCGTCTGGACCTCCAACGCCACCGAGGCCATCAACCTGCTGGCCTACAGCTTCTCCAACGCCTCGCTCGGCCTCGGCGGCCCGGCCGCCCGTCGGTTCAGCCTCGGCGCCGGCGACGAGATCGTCGTCACCGAGATGGAACACCACGCCAACCTCATTCCCTGGCAACAACTCGCGCTACGCACCGGCGCCACCCTGCGCTTCATTCCGGTCCGGGGCGACGGCACCCTCGACCTCGACGCCGCAGCGGATGTTGTGGGCCCGCACACCAGACTGCTCGCCTTCACGCACGGCTCGAACGTCACCGGAACCATCAACCCCGTCGCCGAACTCGTGGCCCTGGCCCGCCGCGTCGGCGCCCTCGTCGTGCTCGATGCCTGCCAGACCGTGCCGCACCTTCCGGTCGACGTCAAGGCGCTCGACGTGGACTTCGCCGTCTTCTCCGGCCACAAGATGCTCGGCCCCACCGGCATCGGCGCCCTCTATGGCAAGGCCGAACTGCTCGACGGCATGCCGCCGTTCCTCACCGGCGGGTCGATGATCACGACCGTCGACATGACGACAGCCGAGTTTCTGGCACCGCCGCAGCGCTTCGAAGCCGGAACCCAGCGCATCTCGCAGGCCATCGCCCTGGCCGCGGCCGTGGACTACCTGAGTGAGACCGGCATGGATCGAGTGCACGCCTGGGAGGCCCAGCTCGGCCAGCGCCTGGTCGCCGGGCTCGCGCAGATTGACGGCGTGCGGCTGCTCGGCCCCGGGCTCGGCGTGGAACGGCTCGGGCTCGCGGCCTTCGACGTCGCCGGAGTGCACGCACACGACGTCGGCCAGTTTCTCGACGACGCCGGTATTGCCGTGCGGGTCGGCCACCACTGCGCGCAGCCGCTGCACCGCCGGCTCGGCGTGACCGCGTCGACCCGGGCGAGCACCTACCTGTACAACACGACCGACGAGGTCGACCTGTTTTTGGCCACCCTCGCCGAGGTCGCACCATTCTTTGGAGTCACGCGATGAGCGACCTGCAGCAGCTGTACCAGACGATCATTCTCGAGCACTCCAAGGCCCGGCACGGAAGCGGCGACCTGACGCCGCTCGCCGACGCCGTGGCGCTCGGCAGCGCGAGCGGCCTGCGCGTGGCCGAGTCGCACCAGATCAACACGAGCTGCGGCGACGAAGTCACCCTGCGAGTGTCGCTGCGTTCCGGCGACGGCGCCGACTCGGTCGCCGAACTGGTCTGGACCGGCGACGGCTGTTCCATCTCGCAGGCATCCGCTTCGATTCTCACTGACGTTCTGCAAGGCCTCAGCGCGACCGAAGCCCGTGCCCTGCTCGACAATTTTCGCGAGATGCTGCGCTCCCGCGGAAAGATCGAGCCCGACGAAGAAATTCTCGGCGACGCCGCGGCCTTCGGGGGAGTCTCGCGCTACCCGGCCCGCGTCAAGTGCGCGATGCTGCCCTGGGTGGCGTTCGAGGCGGCGCTGATCGAGGCGGAGTCGCACTAGCCCGCTGGGCGCTGGGCGCTGGGAGCTGGGCGCCTGAGCCCGAGCCTCACTGTGACCGGGCCCGGGCCCGGAAAGAGGGGGAGGCCGGAACGCGCCCCGAACGAGCTAGTTGTCGCCGGTACCAAGCTCGGCGTGCAGGGGCCAGTCCTGATCGTCCAGAATGAGCTGGGCGCAGGCCCCGGTGCGGGCGTTGACCACGATCGGCGCCATCAGGTTCACCGTCGTGGTGCTCTCGCCCGGGTTGACGACCACGAGCACGAGGGCGTCGTCGGGCGTCGTCAGCGACAGCGCGATGGACTGCTCGCTCGAGATGGCCGGGGTGTAGTTCGGCAGAAAGATGGCCGCATCGAGCACAAACAGGCGCGTGGCCGGCTGAGCGGATGCCTGCAGCGAGTACAGCCCGGCCGCCCCCTCGATCTCGTTGAGCACGAAATCGGTGAGCGGCGACAGCCCCGGCGGGGGAGAGACGAAGCGGAGGGTCGGGCTGGTGAGGGTAGCGGTCATGAGAGAAAGTCCATCAGGGTTGGTTGGAGTACACGGGCGGTAACAGCCAGGGCGGCCTGATAGGTCACTTCCTGCAGTTTCAAATCAATGATGACCTGGCCCAGGTCGGCGTCCTCGATGCCGGAGCGCTGGGCATCCAGCGTGCCGGTCTTTTCGAGCAGGGTCGACTGCGCGCGTTCCATCTGCACCTGGCGGGCACCGATCTCACTGCGCTGACCGGTCATGATAGCCATCCGATCGTCGAGTCCGTTGAGGTAGGAGCTCACCTCAGCACCAGAGCGCAGATCGGTGACGATATTGTCAAGGAGTCCGAACACGGAGGCGGTGCCGGTACCGAAGATCGTGCCGCCCTCAGCATCCACTCGCACGGTGCTGGTGGCGCTGATGCGCCGCTCAACGCCGCCCGTGCCTACAGGGTCGCCCGAATACGCATAGGTCGTCACACCGGTGCTGTTGTCGACGACGGTAGCGAAAGCCGTCGGCTCATTCGAGTTGCCGGCAAAGACGCTGCGCCCCAGAAACTTTGAGTTCGCCTGAGTGAGAAGGTCGGTCTTGAGGCCGTCGATCTCCACCGCGATGGCTTCCTTGGCCGTGGCTGAGAGCGCGCCGGAGTTGGCGCCCTGCACGGTGAGAAAGCGCACCCGGTTCATGATGTCCGACACCGAGCTGAGCGACGACTCTATTGTGGTGAGCCAATCGTTGCCGTTGTCGGCGTTCGCGCTGTATTGGTCGACCGCGCGCATTTCGGCGCGCACCGACATGGCGGCGGCCGCAGCGGTCGGGTCGTCGGAGGAACGGTTGATGGTCTTGAGCGTGCTCGCCTGCTCCTGCAACCGGGCGAGGTGCGTCATGTTCGCCTGCAGGTTGCGCTGGGCGGAGCGCATCTGCGTCTGGGTGGTCACTCTCTCGACCATGAGCTATCTCCCGACCAATCCCGTGCGGTTGATCAGGGTGTCGAGCATCTCGTCGACGGCCGTCATCATGCGGGCCGCTCCCTGATAGGCGTGCTGGAACATAAGCAGGTTCACGTTCTCTTCGTCGAGGTCCACCGAGGAATTGGCGAGCTGCTGGTTGGCAGCCCCCGACGACATCGAGCTGGCCAGCGCCGCCGATTGCAGCTCGGTTTGCGTGAGCACGCCGGTCTTCGTCACGAAATCCGACCACGTCGTGCTCGGCGAGACGATCGCGCCGTCTTTGTCGGTCGCGAATCCGGCGCCGAGCTGGGCGATGGCATCCGCTATGGTGCCGTCATAGGCGCCAGACGTGGCCGATGCGCGAACGGCCATGTCAGCGGATGATTGCGGCACGATGCTGAGACCCTGCGCGAAGGGTGTGCCGGTCGCGAGAGCGAAGAAGTCGTTGCCGTTCTGACCGGGGCCGTCATCATCCGCCTGCGTGAAGCCGGTTTGGTAGATCGTGTTGACCTTCGTGGACAGATCAGTCGCAAAGGAATTGTAGGACTCGGCGGCCTCGGCCAGCGCGCCGCCCGTACCAGTGGCATTGGTCGAGCCAAGCAGCGACAGCGCGCCGGCCATTTCGCCCAGATCCATTGTCACGGCGGTGTCGGCGTTGTCGGCCCACACCAGTTTCACGTCTCCGGCGTCTTGCATCACTCGGGGAGCGTTGGCCTCGACCTTGATCTGGTGCGCGGTGCCGCCCGAGACGAGCGCGTTGCCGCCCACCAGTACATCGACCGTGCCGTCGGCCTGCTCGGTCACGGTGGCACCGGTGAGGGCGGCGATCGTGGTGGTGAGGGCGCTGCGCTGGTCGAGCAGTTCGTTGGCGGTGCCGCCGGTGGCGAGGGTCTGCCGAATCTGCACGTTGAGTGCGGCAACCTGAGTGGCAGCACCATTGAGTTCGGAGACCATATTGTTCAGGTCGCTGCGCACCGATGACCACTCGTCGGAGACGGCCTGGTAGCCCTCGGAGATCTGGGTGAGCAGTTCGCCGGCCGTGCCGAGCAGCAGCGCGGCGGGCGCGGCCGTGTCGGTTCCGTTGGAGAGGGTCTGCCAGCCGGCCCAGAATTCATCGAGCTTGGCCGAGATGCCGTCTTCACCGGGCTCGTTGAGCGAGTCTTCCACCGAGGCGAGCGAGTTGGCGCGCACCGCCGTGTAGCCGGCGGTCGCGGCGGTCGCTCGCACGCGGGCATCCAGTTGGGCGCTGGCGAGGCGGGCGATGCCGTCCATGGCAACGCCCTCGCCCACCCGGGCACCCTGGGAGAAGACGCCGGTCGAGGCCGTGGCGCCAATAGCCGAGGTCGATATGCGTTGGCGGGTGTAGCCATCCGTGTTGGCGTTGGCAATGTTCTGGCCGACCACGTTGAGGCCCTGGCGCGCGGCAACGAGGCCGGTGTACGCGGTGTTCAAGCCACCAAATGTGCTCACCGTGTTCTCCGTTCTTCTCGTTGGTCGTGCAGGTTAGAGGTTGCGGTCAAAAATGCGGGCGGCGGTCACCGGGGTTCCAGTCACTCCGCTCGCGTCGTAGGTCTTGGGATTGGCGCTGACCGTGGCCATCGTCTCCTGGGTGGAGCGCGCCGCCGCCCGAATGAAGCGTTCGTTGGTGTCTTTGAGTTCTTTGATCTGGGTGGCGAGGTCGCCCATGGCCTTGAGGTGTGCGGTGAAGATTTCGCCCCACGGACCTTCAGGGGCACTGGCGGCGAGCTCACGCAGCGTCGCGTCTTCGGCGGTTCCCCACTGGGTCGCCAGTGCGGCTACCTCGACGGAACGGCCGAGTCCGGCTTCGCGCACGTGGCCCAAAACCTGCTCAACCTCGCGAGTGGCATGTTGCAACCAGCGGGATTTACCGCCCTGCAGCAAAAGCTGCTCCTCTTCGAGTTTGAAAACGAGCAATTCGAGAAGTTCACGTTCTCGCCACAGCAACGCAGATAATTCGTTGGCGCCCATGACTCCTCCAGCCAAAAATCGCTCACGCTCAGGCTCACACGGGTGCGCATGCCTAAATCATTCGTTGGCACTATCGGCCGCAAAATGCCCCACGTTAGGCAAAATAGTCTCATCTCTTGCGGAATCGCCCCATCATGTCCTCTAAAGAGAGGACACGTCAAGTCACAAATGGGTCTTTCTGCGCTACCCATTTACCCTCTACTACGAGTAGTTTTGATTTTGCAGGCATCGGGGCCTCCCGCGGGAGGCGCAACAGCCCTTCCGTGCAGATCAGAAAATTGGCATGAGAAGCTCGGGGGCCGCACGTGAATCGCACGGAACGCAATGCCCTCGTGGTCGAGAATCTGCCCCTCGTCGGGTACCTCGTCTCCGAGGTCTGGGCCAAGGCCCGCCACCTCTCCCGCGACGACCTGGCCTCGGCCGGCGCGGTAGCCCTCATCACCTCAGCGGATGCCTTCAACCCGGCCCTCGGAGTTCCCTTCGGCGCCTTCGCCCGCCGTCGCATCATCGGGGCTTTCGCCGACGATATGCGCTCGAGCGACTGGGCCACCCGCTCGGCTCGCCGCCGCATCAAGGAAACCCTCGCCGTGCAGGAGACCCTCGCGGCAGCGCTCGGACGTACCCCGAACGTCACCGAGATAGCGGATGCCCTCGGCGTCGACCGCGAGACGGCCGCAGCCGGCCTCGCTGACGCCGCTCGCACCCTCTCGGCCCTCGACGACACGACCGCCGAGTTTCTCGTGGCCGACACCGCCATGCCCGAGGAGTCGCTGCTCTCCACCGAGCGCCTGGTCTACCTGCGGGCGGCCGTCGAAGCTCTCCCCGAAAAGATGCGGGCCATCGTCGAGCAGATCTACTTCGACGACCGGCCGGTCAAAGACATCGCCGCCGAACTGGGCACCACCCACTCCGCCGTCTCCCAGATGCGTGCCGAAGCCATTCGCCTGCTGCGCGACGGACTCAGCACGCACTACGCCGACGAAATCGAGACCGCGGCTGCCTACCAGCCGGAGTCGCGCATTGCTCCGGCTCGCCGTAGCGCTTACCTCGCCCGGCTCGCCGACCTCGCCACGGTGGGCATGTCGCGCACCGCGCACGAACACCTGCATTTCGATACGGCTGAACTCGCAGCATCCTGAATTTGCACCTCCCTTCGCGTTGGCCCATGGACGGGCCGGCTTCATAACACCTCACGGAAGAAACCATTATGGGCATGCAGGTCAACAACAACACTTCGGCATCAGACGCCTACCGCGAGCTCGCCGCAGCGCAGACGGGCCTCTCGCAGCCAACGGTTGCCATCTCGAGCGGAATCACCTCGACTGAGCGACCCAACACCGAACCGGCCGTCACCGCCGACAGTGTCAACTTCGAGGGCAAGACCCGTGCCGTCTCGGCCGAGAACACGCTCGCCGCAGCCTCACGCCTGACCAACAGTGCCATGGCCGAGCAGATGGTAGACCTCACCCGGGTGAGCATCCTCACCCAGCCGGTCACCGCGGTCTCCGCTCAGGCCAACCAGTCGAACTCCGACGTACTGCAGCTGCTGCGCCCCGCCGCGTAACACAGCTGCGCTTCACCGGTAGCGGATGTTGACGGTGTCACGCACCTGACCGTTGCAGAATTGCTCGCCCTCCCGTACGAACGGCAGAGCTCAGTTCTGCAGCGGTCATTTGTGTGTTCGGGCACTCCGAGCACCGGTCGGCGTCGTTCCGTGAATTCACGAAATCAGTCCACCCGGATTTCTAACCCGCTATCGCAATCGGTCGATAGCTCATGGTGCTGGCCCATGGATGGGCCGGCGTACTTTGACCCAATCACGGAGGATTCATCATGGGCATGCAGGTAAACACCAACGTCGCGGCGAACAACGCCTACCGCAACCTGGCATCAACACAGAACGATCTGTCGAAGTCGCTGGAGAAGCTTTCCAGCGGTCTTCGCATCAACCGTGCAGCGGATGATGCTGCCGGACTCACCATCTCGGAGGGCCTGAAGTCGCAGGTCGGTGGCCTCACGGTCGCCAGCCGCAACGCCCAGGACGGTATCAGCGTTCTGCAGACCGCTGAAGGTTCGCTCAACGAGGTGCAGTCGATCCTCCAGCGCGTGCGCGACCTCGCCGTCCAGGCCGGTAACGACTCGAACAACGCGGAATCACGCGCTGCCATCAAAACAGAGGTTGGCGAACTCACCAAGGAACTCACCCGCATCGGTGACTCCACGAACTTCAACGGCACCAAGCTGCTCAATGGTGGGGCCGCCCTGACCTTCCAGATCGGCGCTGATGGAGACAAGGGAAGCCAGATTTCGGTTAACCTCGACAAGGCGAACGTCACGGCAATCGCAACCCAGCTGACCGGCGGTGACTTGGGAGCGACGGGGACGTCGTTTGCGATCGGAGATGTCAGTAAGCTGACAACAGCTTCGCTGAAATTTTCCAATCTCAAAGATGGTGTTACGACTTCGGTCGCGACGAGCGCACTCAAGGACGTTAACGGCGCAACAGGCGATGCTACCTACGCAGCTGCCTTTCAAAGTGTTGAAGAGTTTGCCGGAGCACTGCGCGGCGACGCCGCATTCGCTGCTAACTTCAGCGTCTCAGTGCAGACGAATGAAAACGGAACTGGCAACGGAATCGTCGTGACAGCACTCAATGGTGGAGCAGTTGGAGTGACGGCACCCGAGGGAACTGTGGTCGGTCTGGCTGCCGGTGCTTCTGGTACGGCGCTCAGCGGCGGACTCAACTTCGACACAGCCGCGAACGCTCAGGCGTCGATCGAGGAAATTGACCGACAGATCACCAACGTCTCGTCAGCTCGCGCGGAACTTGGTGCAAGTCAGAACCGCTTCGAGAGTGTCGTGAAGACCCTGGCCGTCTCCAAGGAAAACCTCACCGCTGCCGGTTCGCGTATTCGCGACACCGACATGGCTGAAGAGATGGTCAAGTACACCCGTGCGAACATCCTGTCGCAGGCCGGTACCGCCATGCTCGCGCAGGCGAACCAGTCCAACTCGGGCGTTCTGCAGCTCCTCCAGTAATACCAGCAACACCGCACGAACAGATTGAACCTGATCTGGGCCTGGTGGCAGGCGGGGCGCGAACTCAACGTCGCGCCTCGCCTGCCGCCGGGCATTTTTCATAACGGCCCGAACAAGCCACCATCATCCGCTCTGATCAACCGATTTCAGGGCACCGGGCGTACGAACCAGAAGGACACCCAATGTCACTCGCAGTCGATGGCCTGATCAGCGGCATGGACACCACCGCGCTGATCAACTCCCTCATGACGCTCGAGGCCGGGCCGCAGACACTGCTCAAGGCCAAGGTCACCGCCTCGAACACCCTGGTGACGGCGCTCCAGAGCCTGAACAGCACCGTTGCCTCGCTCGCCACCCTCGCCACCAAGAGCGTCACCGCCGATTCTCTCAATCTCTACACGGCAAAAAGCAGCTCATCGACGGTCACGACCTCGGCGTCGACTAGCGCGACGTCCGGCTCGCTCGACCTCGTCGTCACCCAGCTGGCCCAGGCCCAGTCCGGCGTCACCGCCGCCATGAGCGTGGCGCCGACCGTCGATTACACCCTCGTCGCGAGCAACGGCGCCAAGACTCCGATCACTTCGGCCAGTACCTCGCTCGACGACGTGGTCAGCGCCATCAACACGGCGGATTCCGGCATCACCGCCACGAAAATAGCCTCTGGAACCGACGGAGCGGGAGTGACGCAGTACCGCCTGCAGCTCGTCGCCGACAAGACCGGCCTGGCCGGCGCCTTCGCCCTGCACGCGGGAACCTCCGCCATGGTGGACGGCGGCACCTCGACCAACCTGCTCACCGCCCCCGGCGCCGCCGTCATCCGCACCGCCCAGGACGCCTCGATCACCCTCTGGAAGGGAACCGCCGCCGAGCAGGCAATCACTTCGTCGACGAACACGTTCGCCGACCTGCTGCCCGGCGTCGCCGTCACGGTGTCCGCCGTGTCGACCGACCCGGTCACGGTGAGCGTCAGCCGGGACGACGCTGCGGTCAGCACCATCGCCAAGACCCTCGTCGATTCGCTCAACTCGCTCTTCGCGTTGATTTCCACGAAGTCCGCCGTGGTCAACAGCACCGACAGCTCCGGCAAAGCCGTGGTCTCTGGCGGTGTCTTCACCGGAGACAGCACCGTGCGCGACGTGAAGCAGAAGATTCTCGATGCGGCGTCATACCCGGTCGGCGGCCGTTCGCCGAGCGAGATCGGCATCAGCATCACCAAGACCGGCACCTTGGAATTCGACGCCGACAAGTTCGCCGCCGCCATGAAAAGTGATCCCGCGTTCGTGAAGTCGGTGCTGAGCGAGATCTCCTCGCGCGTCGCCTCCGCTGCTACCAGCGCCTCGGACAAGTACGACGGCATGATCACCGGCAAGATCACCGGCCAGGAAAGCCTGGTCAAGAGCCTCGGTACCCAAATCGACAGCTGGGACCTGCGCCTCGTCTCCCGACGGGCCAGCCTGGAACGCACCTACGCCTCGATGGAGGTTCAGCTCAGTAACCTGAATGCCCAGTCGGCCTGGCTCACCGCCCAAGTCGATGGCCTCAACGTCTCCAACGGAAAATGATGACTATGACAATGGGAACCAACGCTCAGCGCTCGCGCTACAACCGCGACGCCGTTCTCTCGGCCACTCCGGTGCGCCTGCTCACCATGCTCTACGATCGTCTGCTGCTCGACCTGAACCGGGCCGAAGCCGCCCAGCAGTGCCAGGACTGGCAGATGGCGTCCGACAATTTGATTCACGCCCAGGCCATCGTGTCGGAGCTGAGCACCTCCCTCAACGTCGACGCCTGGGACGGCGGCGAGGGGCTCTTCTCCCTCTATACCTACGTCTCGACCGCCATGGTCAGCGCCAACACGCACCGCGACCCGGCCCGCACTCACGAGTGCATCGCGCTGCTCGAGCCGCTGCGGCTCACCTGGCACGAAGCGGCCGAGATGCTTCCGGCCGCGCCGGCTCCGGTTCCGCGCCTGAGCGGTGAACTCGGCATTGGCTGATCTGGCGGGCTGGGACGCCGCGCTCGACGACCTCGAAATTCGGCTGGATGCTGCGGCGCGGGCTATGGCCGTCGGTGGGTCGGGGAGCTCGCCCAGCGGTGGAGCCGGAGCTTTAGGGGAGTGGACGGCACCGAACGGGCTCGGCGCGATTCCGGCCGAACTCGCCGCGCGGGTGCAGGACCTGCTGCACAACCAGCAGAAGCTCATCGGTGAATTGGAGCGGGCGCGCACCCTCACGCTCAAGCACCTCGCGGCGATACGCTCGGTGCCTCCGGAGCGTGACGCGCGGGCATCCGTTTATCTGGACGTGAACGGCTGACCCCCGTCCGAGGGTAGTAAAACACTGGTAACGCGGCGTAGCGCAACAAACTTTCGGAATGTTCTTACGAACACCTAACGCTTCTATCAAGGCGACCGATAGCAAGCAGTGAGCACGGATTGCTCACCACCGGGCCACGGATTGGCCGTCTTGTCTTTTGTCGACGAAGCGGGTAATCATGCTGGATTCCGTGACCTCCCTGGCCCTCACAAGCGCCCTGGACGGTCTCGCGCTGCGCCAGCGCACCATCGCGAACAACATCGCCAACATCAACACCCCCGACTACCATGCCAAGGTTGTCTCCTTCGAGAATGCCCTGGCCAAATCGGTGGCCGACGGCAACGGAGTTTCGGCGGCCACAACTGAGCGTTCACTCGATCCGACCCTGCTCAACGGCAACAACGTGAACCTCGACACCGAGACCCTCGCCAACATCGACGCCCTGCTGCGCTATCAGTTCGCCGCCAAGGCCGTCGAGGGCCCGGTCTCATCCATTCGCGCCGCGATGAAGACCGCCTGATGGTTGACGCCATCGGCATCGCCGGCAGCGGCATGACCCTGCACCGCAAATGGCTCGACGCCATCGCCGACAACCTCGCCAACGCCAACACCGTCACCGCCACAACGGATGCTGCCTTCCAGGAACGCTACATTCTCGCGCAGGAAGGCCCCGGCAACGTCGGCGCGAGCGCCACAGCCACGTTCGGCGGCGCTGGGGGAACCCTCGTCTACGAGCCGGAGCATCCGCTCGCCGACACCGATGGTTACGTGCGTTACCCCGATATCGACATGGCCGAGCAGATGGGCCACCTCATCATGGCCCAGCGTGGCTACCAGGCCAACGCGGCCGTCGTCGACCGGGCCAAGACCGCCTATGAAGCAGCACTACAGATCGGACGTGGCTGATGCCACTCAGCGCTATCAACGCCACCACCGCACTCTCGGGGGTCATGGGCAGTTCCGCCACGACCGCCACACAACGCACCGACGGCTCGGGCTTCGGCACCGCACTCTCGGGTGCCGTCGACAACCTGCAGCAGCTGCAGGGCACCTCCAACACCCTCGCAATCCAGGCCGTCACCGGTGACCTGGGTGACATTCACACCGCCACCATCGCGGCCACCCGCGCCCAGGTGACCATGGAACTCGTCGCTGCCGTGCGTAACAAGGGCGTCGACGCGTTCAACGAGATCATGAGGATGCAAGCCTGATGCCCCGGCAAGTCACCAGCGTCTTCAAACGCCTCGGAAACGCGATTCGCGAGTTCACCATCGCCCAGCGCACGGTCGCCATCATCGGCGTCGCCGTGCTCGTGCTCGGCATCGCCGCGCTCAGCATGTGGGTCACCCAGCCCTCCTACACCCCCCTGTTCTCCGGCCTCAGCGGCGAAGACGCCAACAGCATCGTCGAGCAGCTGCGCACCGACGGCGTCGACTACGAACTCGCCGACGGCGGCGCCACCATTCTGGTGCCCGAAGCCAACGTCTACGACGAGCGCATCAAAGCCGCTTCCACCGGCCTGCCCACCTCGAGCACCGGGGGCTACTCCCTGCTCGACACCATGGGCGTCACCTCGAGCGAGTTTCAGCAGTCGGTCACCTACAAGCGTGCGCTCGAGGGTGAACTCGCCAAGACCATCGGAGCCCTCGATGGTGTGAAGCTGGCCTCGGTGCAGCTCGCCATTCCCGAAGAGAGCGTCTTCGTATCGGAGCAGAACGACCCGACGGCATCCGTTTTCGTTGAAACCCAGAACGGCGTCACGCTCTCCAACGACCAGGTGCAGGCGATTGTGCACCTGACCAGCGCCTCCATCGACGGCATGACCGCCGCCGACGTTGCCGTGGTCGACTCGACCGGCGCCGTGCTCTCCGCCGTCGGCGTCGGCGCCACCGGAGGAGCCGACCAGCAGGCCTCCGACTATGAGACCCGCGTGCGTACCGCCGTGCAGGACATGCTCGATCAGGTCGTCGGTGCCGGCAACGCCAGCGTCGTCGTTGCCGCGGACATGAGCTACGAATCGGCCGAACGCGTCGAAGAAACGTTCACCGCGCCCACCGACACCCTGGCCCTCAACGAATCCGTCGACACCGAGACCTACTCGGGAACGGGCGGCAGCGCGGCCGGCGTGCTCGGCTCCGATACGGCCGCCGTTGCCGACGGCGCCACCGACGGCACGTTCTCGAGCGAATCGACGACCCGCAATAACGCCGTCAACAAGGTAACCGAAAGCCGCACCATCCCGGCCGGATCCATCACCCGCCAGACGGTCTCCGTGGCCGTCGATGCCGATGCCGCCGCCAACCTCAACGTGGCCGACATCACATCGCTCGTCGCCTCGGCTGCCGGCATCGACGCCATCCGCGGCGACGCGGTCACCGTCGAGGTCATGGCCTTCGACACCACGGGGGCGACCGCCGCCGCCGACGCGCTCAAGACCGCAACGGATGCCGCGGCCGCCGACCAGTTCGCCGAGATTCTGCGGGTGGCGGTGATCACCGCCGGAATCGTGGTCGCCCTCGTCGTCAGCCTGATTCTCTACGCCCGCCGGTCACGCCGCCAGAGCCGGGAATCGGTGGAAATCGGGGACCTCACCGAAATGCAGAAGGCCCTGGGGGACGCCACCGTTCCGCTCGCCGTGACGGCGTCGGCCGGCTCCCTGTTTCTCGACAACCCGAACAACACCCCGACCAAGGTCATTCCCACCGTCAAGTTCGTGCCCTCAGACACCGACATTCGCCGCGCCGAGATCGACTCGCTCGCCCAGAACGACCCGCGGGCCACCGCCGAGTTCCTGCGCGGATTCATGGATGACCGGCAGCACGCATGACCGAGACCCAAACCTCACTGACCGGCACCCAAAAGGTGGCCGTCGTGCTCATGAACATGGATCGCCAGCGTGCGACCGAGGTCATGAAGCAGTTCAACGATGTCGAGGCCGAGGTCATCGCCGGGGAGATCATCCAGCTGCGCAACGTCGACCCGGCACTGGCTGAGACAACCCTCCACGAGTTTCACGAGATCACCCTCAAGGGCCGCCGGCTGTCGCGCGGCGGACACGAGTTCGCCGTGGGGCTGCTCGAGGCGTCCTTCGGTGCCGAGCGCGCGGCGGGCGTCATGAACCGCGTCGCCACGTCGATGGCCGGCAAAGCGTTCGAGTTTCTGGACCCGTCGGAGCCCGGCGACGTGCTCAACCTGCTCGACGGTGAAATGCCCCAGACCATCGCCCTCGTGTTGGCGCACCTGCGGCGCGACCAGGCATCCGCTGTGCTGGCGGGTATGGAACCGGGCCTGCGCACCGACGTCGCCCAGTGCATCGCCACCATGTCGAGCGCCACCCCCGAAGCCATTCGTGTCGTCACCGACACGCTCAAACTGCGCACCGGTAAAATTGTCGCGCGGGAGAGCATCGAGGTGGTCGGCGGAATCCAGCCGCTCGTCGACATCATCAACCGAGCGGATGCCGCCACCGAGCGGGCGCTTCTGGAAAGTCTCGAAGAGCGCGACCCCGCCCTGGCCGAAGAGATTCGATCGCGCATGCTCACCTTCGCCGACATCGTCAAGCTTGAGAGCCGTGATGTGCAGCAGGTGCTGCGCGGTATCGACACCAACACCCTGGCCATGGCCATGAAGGGAACCTCCGACGGCGTCGTCGAGGTCATTCGCGCCAACCTTTCCGAGCGCAACCGTGACGTGCTCGACGACGAGACCAAGAGCCTCGGGCCGGTGCGCATGCGCCAGGTCGAAGACGCCCGTGCCAAAATCGTGCGGGCGATCCGCGACATGGAAGCACAGGGCAGCATTACCGTGCAACGCGATGCCGATGACGAATATGTCAACTGACACCGGTTTCGGTCGCATGGCGTTTCCGCGCCTGCGCGACGAGGAACAGGACCGCGACGCCGAACAAAGCCGGGCAGAGGGTCACGCCGCCGGCTACACCGAGGGGCTGCGTCTCGCCGCAGCGGATGTCGAACGTCGCGCCGACGAGATCAACGCCGAGCACGCCCAGAACGAACGCTACGGCGAAGCGCAGATCGACCATGCCGTGCTGCTGCTCGCCGCTGCCGCCCGCGCCCTCGACGAACGCAGCATTCCGCTCATCCAGCAGGCCGAGAGCACGCTCGTGAACATGTCCCTCGACCTCGCGGAGGCCATCCTCGGCGTGGAACTCAGTCGCACCGAGCCGTCTGCGCGCCGCGCCCTCGAGCGTGCGCTGCACCAGCCCGACCAGCTCGACCGCAGCGAGGTGCACACCATTCGCATGCACCCGGATGATCTCGCAATTCTGGGCGAGCAGACTCACGCGCTCGGCAGCATCCGCTTTCAGGCCGATTCGCGGCTGAAACGCGGCGATGCGATCACCGAGTTCAGTGACGGCTTTCTGGACGCCCGCATCGGCACCGCCTTCGCGCGGGCCACGGCCGCCCTCAACGAGGAGCGGTCATGATCACGCCGTGGCGCCCGCGCGCGCAGCAACTCACTCAGGCATTGAAGGCCGGCCGTCCCGAACGCGTCGGCATTGTCACGTCAATCATCGGACTGAGCGTCGAGGTGCGCGGCCTGCGCTCAGCCATCGGCGACATCGTCACGCTCGGCGCCGAACCGGGCACAGCCGGCATCGACGCTGAAGTCGTCGCCACGACGCAGGGGGGAGTGCGGTGCATGCCGCTGGGCCGCATCACCGGTTTGCAGGCCGGCGCCCGCGTGCGATCGGCCGGTTCCCCCCTGCTTGTGCCCACCGGCCGTGGCCTGTTCGGCCGGGTGATCGACGGGCTTGGCCGGCCGATCGACGGCAAGGGTCCGCTGCACTCCGACGCCTTCGTCTCCCTCGAACACGACAGCCCTTCGGCAATGCACCGGGCGCGCATCACCACCCCGTTGCACCTCGGCGTGCGGGTTCTCGACACGCTCACCACGGTCGGTCGCGGCCAGCGCCTGGGCCTGTTCGCCGGTTCCGGCGTTGGCAAGTCGTCGCTGCTGTCGATGATCGCCCGCGGAACGGATGCCCAGGTGTCGGTCATCGCGCTGGTGGGGGAGCGCGGACGTGAGGTTCGCGAGTTTCTCGAAGACGATCTCGGGGCAGAAGGGCTCGCCCGCTCCATCGTCGTAGTGTCCACCTCGGACGAACCCGCGATGATGCGGCTGCGCGCAGCCTTCACCGCGACGCGCATCGCCGAATCGTTTCGCGACCAGGGCGCCGACGTCATGCTCATGATGGACTCGCTCACCCGCGTGGCCATGGCCCAGCGCGAGATCGGGCTGTCGGTCGGCGAACCGCCGGCCACCCGTGGCTACCCGCCGTCGACCTTCTCCGTGCTGGCGCGGCTGCTCGAACGCGCCGGCACCGGCGAGACCGGTTCGATCACCGGTATCTACACCGTGCTCGTCGACGGTGACGATCACAACGAACCGATCGCCGATGCGGCGCGGTCCATTCTCGACGGGCACGTCGTACTCGATCGCAAGCTCGCGATCACCGGTCATTTTCCCTCGGTTGACGTGCTCGCCAGCATCTCGCGTGTCGCCTCCCGGGTGAACAGCCCCGACCGCTCCGCGATCGCGACCACCCTGCGCAAGGTGATGGCCGCCCGGCAGGGCGCCCAGGACCTGCTCGACGTGGGCGCCTACCGTGCCGGCACCAATCCGCTCGTCGATGCCGCCGTCGACAACGATGGCGCGATCAAGGCTTTTCTGCAGCAGCGGATGGACGACCAGACTCCCAGCGACCAGGCCTGGGCTCAGCTGGGCCGGTTGACCCGCGCGTTCGGGGTGGCCGCATGAGCCGCCTCTTTCCCCTCGCCGGGCTGCTGCGGCTGCGTCGGCTGCAGCAGGATCAGGCTGCCCTCGACCTCGCCGAGGCCAATGCCCGGGTGGCCGCGAGTGAGGCGCGTCGCGGGCGGGCCCGCTCCGCCCTCAATTCCATCGGCAACAGCCCCCAGACCGTCGCCGCACTCAACGCCATGGCCGCCGCCCGATCATCGTCGCGAAGCATGCTCGCCGAACTCGATGCCGTGGGACGCAACCACCAGGAGACCCTCGACTCGGCACAATCGGTGTTCAACGCGGCTCGAGCCGAGTCGATAGCGCTGGAGAAACTGCACGAACGGCACGCCGCCGCCGTGCTGGCATCCGACCTGCACGCCGAGCAGACCGTGCTCGACGAGATCGCTGGCGCACGCTGGCACCGCAACCGCAACCGCACCGCCCCGACCGAAGAGCAGGAGACGCCATGACGATGATCGCGGCTATGGGCCGAATCAGCCAGATTCAGGCGACGCTGCAGCAGCTCTCCAGCGTCTCGACCGAGAAGGTCACAACGACCGCCGCCGCAACGACGACCGCGGCGGCATCCGCTTCGGCCGACAGCTTTGCGGCCACCCTCGCGGCGGCGCTCGGTACCACCGCGCCCAGCGCGGCCGGTGCGAGCAACGGCACGACCGGCGCCGACGTCGTCGCGTCGGCCGAGAAATACCTCGGCGTTCCCTACGTGTTCGGCGGTGAAGACTCCAGCGGCATGGACTGCTCCGGACTCGTGCAAACCGTGTATGCCGACATTGGAATAGAACTGCCGCGCCTCGTCTCGGGCCAGATGAAGATGGGCACCGAGGTCGCCTCTCTCGCCGAAGCCCAGCCCGGCGACCTCATCGTCACCGGCGGCGGCGACCACATTCTCATCTATGCCGGCGACAACAAGGTCATCCACGCTCCGTATCCCGGCCGCACCGTCTGCCTGCGGGAGGCCTACATGACGGATGCCGACATCACCACCATCCGCCGCATCATTCCGCCCACGACCGCGGCAACGGCACCCGGTTCCGCCGACATGCTCAGCGCCGCATTCGCCGCTTTCGCCCAGCAGAACTCAACCGTCACGGGAGGCACACTATGACGCTCACCCTCGGTCAGTTTCGGCCCAGCGCGGCCCCGGCCGCATCGCCGCCCCTGCGCGAGTCGAACCCGGCGTCGCCGGGCGCCGACGCGTTCGGGTCGATCATGCACGACACGCTCGCCGACCGTGCCGCCCTCGCATCGGCCGCGAGCGCCGAGCGGCAGCAGAAGGCCGACCGCACGGCGACCGAGTCGGCATTTGCGCCTGCTGACTCGTCGACACTGAATTCCGGTGGGGCCGCCACTGCAGCGGATGCCACGCCTTCCGTGACGGCATCTTTTTCGGCCGAGATGACCTGGGCGACCGGCGCTGCTTCTGCTGCAGCCGCTGCTGCCGCCGGCACTACGGCGGAGCCCAGCGTTGACGCTGGGCTGGTCGGCCCGGCGACGCTCGACGGCGGCGGGCTTGAGGGCAGCGCGCTTGACGGCGCGGCGCTGGATGCCGCAGCCCATCTCACCGCGTCCTCGGCAGCAATCCCCACGTCGACCGGTGCCGCGGCGGCCACGTTCATTCCAGGAAACGCCCTGGCCGCGCCCGGTACCGCGCCCAGCGCAGCGACGGCTGCCGCGTCCAGCGGCACCGCAGTCTCGTCCGCCGCAGCGTTTTCCAACGTCGTAGCCGCTTCCCCGGGAGCGGCAGGTCGGGCCACTGCAGCTTTCGCCCGAACCCCTGCCTCAGCGATGTCAGAGTCCGCCGCGGTAGTCACCGGAACGGATTCCTCCACCCTTCCCGCCGAAACTCCCTCGGTGACCGCTTCCGTCGGCACACCGGCGACCCCGACCGCAGCGACACAGGCAAGCGCGACCGCGGCGCCGACCCTGCCCGGTACTGCCCCGAACGGTGCTGCCCAGAACGGTGCTGCCCAGAACGGCGCCGCCCAGGCCGCCAACCAGCCGAATCTCAACGCGCCCCTCGCCGCGAGCACTGGCGGAGCTGCTGGTTCTGCGCCACTCGAATCGATACGGCTGACCGGCACCGACGCCAGCGCACCCACACCAGCCGCGGCATCCGCTGGGCCGGCCGGGGAGCCATCGGCCGTGCCGGTCGCACTGCCGACCACGCTGGCGACCACGCTGGCGACCACGCTGGCGACCACGCTGGCGACGGCAACCCCGGTCGCTGCGCCGGCACCGACCACCGCCGTGCCGCTCACGACGCAGATCATGAAGCCGCTGTTCTCGCTCGCCAGTGCCGCGGCCGGCGAGCACGTGCTCACCATCAGTGTGACCCCCGACAACCTCGGGCCGGTCACCGTGCGCGCACACGTGACGGGAGAGGGTATTCGGGTGGAGCTGTTCGCTCCCACCGACCTGGCCCGCGAAGCCCTGCGGGTGATTCTGCCCGACCTGCGCCGCGACCTCGCCGGCACCGGCGTGAGCGCGCAACTAAACCTGTCTTCCGACAGCCAGGCCAGCGATCCGGGTGCCACCCGTCAGCCCCGCTCCGAGGCTGACGGTCGCAATCCCAACGCTCGCAGTCCCGACGGGCAGGCGCCTGACACTCCGCTGCAGAACCAACCACCCCGATTCGGGTCCACCCACACCATCGACGTACTGGCTTAGAAGGAGAACAACCGTGACAATCGACGCCCTGGCGGCCAGTGCCGCCGCTCCCACCGGAATGTACACGTCTACGACCACGACGCGCACCCCGAACCAGTCGATGGACTCGGAGGTGTTCATGTCTCTGCTGGTGACCCAGCTGCAGAACCAGGACCCCAGCTCGCCGATGGACACCAACGAGATGATCGCCCAGACCACTCAGCTCGCCATGATGGAGAAACTCACCGAAATGGCCACCGCGAGCGAAGAGGGCTTCTCCCTGCAGATGCGCACCTCGGCGGCCGCGCTGGTGGGGGAGACGGTCACCTACACCAACGCCGATGGCGTCGAAATCACCGGGCTCGCTTCGTCGGTGTCGTTCGCCGATGCGGTTCCCATGGTCACCGTCGACGGCAAAGCCGTCGCCCTCGATGTCATCTCCGGCGTGACTCGCGCCACAGCCACCGACGACGTCGCAGACTCCGCGGAGGCGACGACCGCGGCCTGATCCGCGGCCGCCCCGCCCCCACTCTCGTACTCCGTTCTACTTTCTTGAAAGGCTCCATCCCATGCTTCGTTCTCTGTACTCCGGTATCTCGGGTCTTCGCTCGCACCAGACCATGCTCGACGTGACCGGCAACAACATCGCCAACGTCAACACGACCGCGTTCAAGGCATCCGCCGCGCAGTTTCAAGACACCCTCTCGCAGCTGACCAAGGCCGCCGGGGGCGCCACCCCCACCGCCGGTGGCACCAACCCGGCCCAGGTGGGCCTCGGCGTGCAGGTTGCCGGTATTTCCACGAACTTCGCCCAGGGCTCCTCGCAGGCCACGGGCAAGTCCACCGACCTCATGATCAACGGCGACGGCTTCTTCGTCACCGCCCTCGGCGGCGAAACGCTGTACACCCGGGCCGGCTCCTTCGAGTTCGACTCATCCGGACGCCTGGTCACCCCAGACGGCGCCATCGTGCAGGGCTGGGGCGCCGTCAACGGTGTCGTCGCCGACGGTGGAGCCACCGGCAACATCACGCTGCCCGGCGGAGCCATCGTTCCGGCCAAGGCCTCAAACGCTGCGACTTTCTCCGGCAACCTCCCGTCTGAGACCGCCGTCGGCAGCACCCTCGTGCGCACCGTCGACGTCTACGACAACCTCGGCAGCAGTAGCCAGATTTCGCTCACGTTCACGCGAAACGCCGATGGCTGGAATGTCGGCAAATCGGACGGCACAGGACCTTCATTGGCGCTGATGGATGACGGCGCGGGTGGCTTCTCGAACAGCACCGAAACCTTAAAGGTGACCAGCGGTACAGGCAAGGAAATCACCCTAAATTTTAATGAAGTCAAGGGCTTCGCAGAGATGAACACCATTGCCGGCAAGGCCACCGACGGCAACGAAGCTGGCACGCTCAACAGCTACACCCTCGGCGCCGACGGCACCCTGGTCGGCCTGTTCAGCAACGGCGAGCAGCAGGCGATCGGCCGCATCGCCCTGGCCACCTTCGTCAACCCCGGCGGGCTCGAGAAGGCCGGTTCCTCCGCGTATCGCGCCACCTTCAACTCCGGGGGAGCCGAGCTCGGCACGCCCGGCGAAGCCGGTCTCGGCTCCCTCACGAGCGGTGCCCTCGAAATGTCGAACGTCGACCTGTCGCAGGAATTCACCAACCTCATCGTCGCGCAGCGTGGCTTCCAGGCCAACGCCCGCATCATCACCACCTCCGACGAGGTCTTGCAGGAGCTGACCAACCTGAAGCGCTAACAGCTCAGTAGACACAAATGTGGGGTGTGGCGCCGTCCGCACCCCACATTTGTGTCGACTGAAGCCCGGCCTGTGCATAACCACCAGCACCGAGGGCACAGTGCGGCATCCTCGTGGCATGACCGCGCGCAGACAGCTCCCACCTCACCTCCTAACCGGCCCCTTTGCCGTCTCTCAGGGCGCCGCGCACGGCTTGTCGCCCGGTCGACTGCGTGCCAGCGACCTGGCCCGACCATTCTGGGGAGTGCGCGCACCGGCATCCGCTTGCGTCACTACCCGAGACCTGTGCCGAGCCTTCGCGCAGCGGATGCCCGTGAGCGCGTTCTTCAGTCACCACACGGCCGCGCTGCTGTTCGGCGCACCGCTGCCGCCCAACATCACCACGAACATTCTGCACGTGAGCGTGCCCCTGCCGGGACGTGCCCTGCGAGTAAACGGCGTCGCCGGCCATGCCCTGGCGGTCGGTGACAACGAGCTCATCGTCTGGCTCGGGTTCAGCATCACCAGCCCCGCGCGCACCTGGTGCGACCTCGCGGAGAGCCTCACCCTGCGGCAGCTGGTCGCGGTGGGGGACTACTTCATCAACTGGAGGTCACCGCTGGCCACCTATGCCGAGCTCGCCCGGGCGGTCGACGGTAACCGGCGTGGCAAGCTCGTACTCCGCCACGCACTCTCGCTGCTCAACGGCCGGGCAGAATCGTCGCCCGAATCCGAGCTGCGGGTGATCGTGGTGACGAACGGGCTGCCCCACCCCCTCGTTAACGAGAACATCTTCGCCGCCTCCGGCCGGTTTCTGTGCCGTGCCGACCTTCTGTTCAAGCAGTACGGCGAGCTGCTCGAATACGAGGGCGACCAGCACCGCACCGACCAGCGGCAGTGGCGCCGCGACCTCACCCGCACCGCCGACGTCGAGTCGGAGGGGCTGCACGTCACCCGCGTCAACGCCGACGACCTGCGCCAGGAGTCCCAACTGGTAGCCCGAATCGCGCGCAATCTGCGTCGCCGAGGCTGGCTGGGCGACCCCCGCCGGGTTCAGTAGACGAAATTGTGGGGTGCAGAGCCGCCCGCACCCCACAATCGTGTCGACTGAGCCCGGCCCGCGTGATACCAAGCGGATGCCTTACGCCGGTCCCCAAACGGCCGACAGTAGCGATTGACACCACGCCTGCGGTGTTCTGACCCAGGGATGAGCCCATGATTGTACTGACGCGGCTGAACGAGAGTCACTTTGCGATCAATCCCGACCTGATCGAACGCATCCACGCCAATCCCGACACCACCCTGGTCATGGTCGACGGCGCCAATTTCATCGTCACTGAGTCCATGGAAGACGTGATCGAGAAGATCGCGAGCTACCGTGCACACGTGATCGCCCTCGCCTACGACCCGAGCGCCGGCGACCTGCCGCGAGGCCCCAGGAAGCTCTAGTGGATCCCGCAACTCTGATCGGCCTGGTGCTCGCCTTCGGGGCGCTCCTGGCCATGATCACCCTTGAAGGCTCGTCGGTCACCGCTATTTTGCTGCCGGCGCCCATGGTTCTTGTCTTCGGCGCCACCCTCGCTGTCGGTCTGGCCGGTGGCACCATGAAAGATTTCACCTCCGCCTTCCAGGCGTTGCCCGGAGCGTTCCTCGGCAAGACCACCCCGCCGCAGGCCGTCATCGACCAGGTGGTCGGCCTGGCCGAAACCGCTCGTGGTTCCGGCCTGCTCGCGCTCGATCAGGAAGCCGACAACGTCACGGATCCGTTCCTGCGCGGCGCCCTGCAGAATATTGCCGACGGCACCGACGGTGATGAACTGCGCATGCTGCTCGAAGACGAGATCGCCACGAAAGCGCGCACCAACCGCAACGCGGCCAAGTTCTTCACCGGCCTCGGCGGGTACGCGCCGACGATCGGCATCGTGGGAACCGTCGTCGCCCTGACCCACGTGCTCGAAAACCTCTCCACGCCGGCCACCCTCGGCCCCATGATCGCCACCGCGTTCGTCGCGACCCTCTGGGGGCTGCTGTCGGCCAACTTCATCTGGCTGCCGCTCGGTTCGCGCCTGCGCCGACTGGCCGACCTTGAAGTCGACCGCATGACCCTCGTCATGGAAGGCGCCCTCGCCGTGCAGGCCGGCAGCCAACCGCGACTGCTCGGCGAACGACTGCGCGCCATGGTTCCGGCCGAGCTGCTGCCCAAAATCGGCGCCAAGGGCAAAGACGGGGCAGAGGATGCCGCCGGTGGCGCCACCAAGGCCAAGGGCAAAGGAAAGGGCAAGGCCAAGGACCTTCCCAAAGCCGCATGAGTGTGCGGGCAAAACGCCGCAAAATGGTCGAAGAGGAGGATACTCGACCCGACGAGCGATGGATGGCGTCGTACATGGACATGGTCACCGTGCTGATGTGCATGTTCATCGTGCTGTTCGCCATGTCGACCGTCGACCAGGACAAATACGAGCAACTCGCTAACTCCCTCGCCACCGGCTTCGGCGCGGTCGACGCCGGCATGGTCGATACGGCCGAAGGCGTCGTCGTTCCCGCCGACCTCGTCGACAACGAGGGGGAATCACCCACCGAAGTCACGCATTCAGCCGATGCGATCGATCCCGCCGATGCAACGGCGGAAGCCGTGGCGAATGCGGCGACCGCCGTCGCCGAAGTGGCGAAGCTCGATCAGTTGCAAGCCCAGATCACCGGCAACCTCGCCACCGCCGGAGTCTCCGACCTGGTGGAGTTTCAAATTACCGATCGCGGGCTCACCCTGGGGCTGATCGGGAGCGAGACCTTCTTCGCGCCGGACAGTTCCGATTTGACCGCCGCCGCAGCAGCGGTGCTCGACGCGGCCGCCCCGGCCCTCGTGGCGACCGGCCAGAAGATCTCGGTTGAGGGGCACGCTGACAAACACGGGCAGTCGGCGACGTTCGCCACCGACTGGGAATTGTCGGCCAGCCGGGCCACCCAGGTGTTGCGGCGCCTGGTCGAGCAGGGCGGTGTTGCGGGCGAGGTGATCTCGGCCGTGGCCTTCGGGTCAGCCCAGCCGGCAACGACCGGCTCCGCGCCCGAAGACATGGCGCAGAACCGCCGCGTGGACATCGTTCTGCTCTCCAATCAGCCGGATAGCGTGCGTGCTCTCATTCCGGAGGCTGTTTTAGGTAATTGACCGTGAGCATCCGTCACCTGCGGTTTCTAACCTTTTCGGTGCCGCGACCGATAGTGCCAACGTGACAGTCCTCGTTCAGGCAGATATCGGTGCGCCCGCCAAATTGGCGAAAACCGTTGAGGTGTACGACTTTCGGCGCCCGACGACCCTGGCGCGCGAACATGCCAGGGTACTCGAGCTCGCCTTTGAGACCTTTGCCCGCCAGTGGGGCACCCAGCTGACCGCGCGCGTGCGTGTGCTCTGCATGGTGACCTGCGAGCAGGTGCTCATGGCCACCTATGACGAGTACGCCGGGTCGCTGCCGCCAAAAACCGCGATGGTCCTGTGCACGGTCGCCGGAATCGAAGCCCGCGCCGTCATTCAGTTTCCCACCACGTCGGCGCTCACCTGGGTCAACCACATGCTCGGCGGTAACAGCAGCCTGCCCGTGCTCCTGGAACGCAATTTTACCCAGATAGAACTAGCCCTCATTCGCAAACTCATCGCCGAGAGCCTGGAAGACCTCCGCTATTCATTCGGACCACTCATCGTCAATGAGATGGGCGTTGAGGCCATCCAGTACAACTCGCAGTTTGCGCAGGCGGCAGCGACCGGCGATCTCATGGTCGTCGCCACCTTCGCCATCCGGGTGGAAAAGGTGACGGCTACGGCCACGGTTGCCATTCCGGCGGCGGCATTGATGCCGCAGCTGGGCGAAGCGAATCCGACGAGCACGACCTCGAACGCCGCCCAGTTTCTGCAGGCGCAGATCGCCGCCGTCCCGGTGGACGTATCGTTGCGCCTCGAGACCGCGCACGTGTTGCCGAGTCGCATTCTGTCGCTCGCCGTCGGTGACGTCCTGCACATTCCGCATCCCCAGCATCGTCCGCTCGACCTGACCGTGGACGGCCAGGCCCTGGCCCGCGCGGCAGTGGGTGCGAATGGTTCCCGTCTGGCCTGCATCGTCATTGATACCGAGGAGACTGCTCAATGATTTCTACCCGTTCCATCCCCGAAGTCGCCGTTGAAGCGCTTATTCGGGTGCTGCCGACGACCGTGCCGTTGCAGGCTCTGGCTCATGCCGGAAGCGTCGAACTGTCCTCTCGGGTACGTTCGGCCGTGGTCGCCTCCTTCGTGGGAACGACGTCGGCCGACCTTGCCGTGGTGCTCAGCGACTCGGCATCGCTCGACGCCGCAGCCGGCGCGAATCCGTCCCTCGTCTCCAGCCAGGACGTGCTGCGTCCGGCCTTGGAAAGCGCATCCGGGGTGCTGGGCATCGGTGTACTCGGAGATTCCCGAATGGAAGACGCCTCGGCGCTGTTCGCCGCCGACGACACCGCGGTATTCGAACTCAGCGCGGGTGGAGTCGTCACCGGATGGTTCGCGATACGCGTGCGCCAGAACGGCACCGTGGG
Organism: Cryobacterium sp. TMT1-3; assembly: GCF_004402315.1. Classification (NCBI taxonomy): domain Bacteria; kingdom Bacillati; phylum Actinomycetota; class Actinomycetes; order Micrococcales; family Microbacteriaceae; genus Cryobacterium; species Cryobacterium sp. TMT1-3. The sequence goes on along the minus strand of NZ_SOFW01000022.1, from coordinate 150,093 downwards.
CGGGCCGAGTTCGGCCTCAGACCGCACCGTCATGGGAAACCTCGGCCGTATCAGCAACGTGGAAATGTCGTTGACGGTGGAGATCGGCCGCACCCGCATGTCGGTGCGGGACGTGCTCTCGCTCAAGCCGGGCGCGGTCATCGAACTGGACCGGTCCGCCGGCGCTCCAGCCGACATTCTGCTCAACGGCCGGCTCATCGCCCACGGCGAGATCGTCGTCGTCGACCAGGACTACGCCGTGCGTATCACGCAGATTCTCGATGTTGCGGAGGGGCTGTCGTAAGTGGACACCCTTATTGTCGCGGCGCGCGTCGTTCTGTCGCTGGGCGTGGTGCTCGCACTGCTCTGGTACCTGCAGCGACGCCTGTCGCGTGGGGCGCTCGGCAAAAATGTCGCCAACCCCGTGACCGTCGTGGGTCGCCAGCCCATCGGGCAGAAGGCATCCGTCGTCGTCATTGAGGTCGAGGGAACGCGTCTCGTTCTCGGCGTGACCGAGCAGGCGGTGACGGTGCTGCACGAGAAATCGCCCGCGACCACGTCGACCCTCGACGACGCCATCTCGCTGCTGGGAGGGCCGGCCTCGACCCCGGCGATAGCGTTCGCCCGATCCCTCGCCACGGCTACAGCGGATGATGCGGCTCCCGTTCAACCACCAGTTGCGTCGGCCGCACTGGCCGGGTCGATTCTGTCGCCCTCGACCTGGCGCCAGGCGGCCGCCCTGCTTCGGCCCAAACAGTGAACACCGCGGCCAGCCGTGCAGTGCGCCGACAGACCTCTGCCCGCCTCGGCCTCCTGATTCTGGCGATTGTCGTCATCACCGCGGCGCTGCTCTGGCTCAGCGTGAGCGTCGTGCACGCCCTGCCGGTCGACCCGGCCATGCCGGACAGTCCCACCGACCCGACCCTGCCGACCGATCCAACCGACCCGTCCGACACCGGCGGTGGCGGTCTGAGCGTTGACATCAACGGCCCCGACGGTGCTCCTTCCTCGGCGATCGTCACCCTTCTGGGCATCACCCTGCTGTCGGTCGCACCGGCGCTGCTGCTCATGATGACGAGCTTCACGAAGATTTTCGTCGTGCTCGCCATGACCCGCAACGCGCTCGCGCTGCCGTCGATCCCGCCCAACCAGGTACTCGCCGGCCTCGCCCTTTTTCTGTCGCTGTTCATCATGGCGCCCGTGCTGACCGACATCAACACCGTGGCCCTGCAGCCCTACCTCGACGGTTCGCTCAATTTCACCGACGCGCTCGATCTGGGTTCGGAGCCGTTGCGGCAATTCATGCTCGCCAACACCCGCGGCGAAGACCTGGCCCTGATGACCCGGGCCGCCGACCAGCCCAACCCCGACAACCCGGCTGACGTGACCCTGCTCACCCTCATCCCGGCCTTCATGATCTCGGAATTGCGCGCCGCGTTCATCATCGGTTTCGTCATCTTCATCCCCTTCCTGGTCATCGACATCGTCGTCTCCGCAGCGTTGATGTCGATGGGCATGATGATGCTGCCGCCCGTCATGATCTCGCTACCGTTCAAAATTCTGCTGTTCGTGCTCGTCGACGGTTGGGGGCTCATCATCACGAGCCTCATCGGCAGTTATCAGCTGAATACATGAACACCAATGCGGTACTCGACATCGGCCTGCAGGCGCTCATTCTCGCCGCCAAGCTGTCGGCGCCGGTACTCATCACCGCGCTCGTGGTGGGGTTCGCCATTTCGTTGATGCAGTCGATCACGCAGATTCAGGAAGTCACCCTGTCGTTCGTGCCCAAGGCCGTCGCCGTCTCCCTGGCCCTGCTCATCTGCGGCCACTGGATGATCGCCGAATCGGTCGCGTTCACCAACCAGATGTTCGAAAAGATCCCCGCGCTGCTCGGAGGAGGCTGACGTGGAGTTCAACCTCAACTTCGCCTGGATCGAAGCCGTCATGCTCGCCGGTGTGCGCATGGTCGCCTTTCTGATCATCGCACCGCCGTTCTCGTACCGGGCCTTTCCCGCACGCATCAAAGCCATGCTCGCCATCGGCCTGGCTCTCGCCGTCTCGCCGCGGGTCACCGCCGACTACGTCTCCCAGAACACCGCCGGTTTCGTCGGGGCCCTCATCCTGGAAATTCTGGTCGGCGCCACCCTGGGCTTCTTGGTTTTTCTGGTTTTCGCCGCCGTGCAGTCGGCCGGTGGCCTCATCGACATGTTCAGCGGATTCCAGATGGCGCAGGGCTTCGACCCGCAGTCGATGGTCAACGGTGCCCAGTTCACCCGCCTGTTCCAGATGACCGCCCTCGCGCTCATGTTCGCCTCCGGCGCGTACCAACTCGTGCTCGGCGGCCTGTTCCGCAGCTACAGCGCCATCCCGCTCGGCTCCGGCATCGACCTGGCCGCCCCCGCGCAGGCGATCATCTCCGGTACCACTCAGATGTTCCTCGCCGCCGTGCAGATCGCCGGCCCGCTGCTTGTCGTACTTTTTCTAGCGGATGCCGGCCTCGGCCTGCTCACGCGGGTCGCCCCCGCCTTGAACGCGTTCGCACTCGGTTTTCCGCTGAAGATCCTCATCACACTGAGCCTGGCCGCGACGGTGTTCGTGGCCCTGCCCCGTATCGTGTCGTCCCTCACCGGCCAGGCCCTGGACGCCCTCATGGGGGTGAAGTAGATGTCCGACGCTGACTCCGGCGAAAAGACCGAACAAGCCACCCAGAAGCGCATGAAGCGGGTGCGCGAAAAGGGCGAGCTGTCCAAATCGCAGGATGTCACCGCCTGGCTCGGCGTGGGCGCCGCCGGCCTCATGCTGCCGGCCACCATCGCGGCCGGCGGGGCAGCCGGAACCGATCAGATGTACCTTATCGGCACCCTCGCCAGCAACCCTGACCCGACCGTAGCGGTGGAAGCCCTCGGCAACGGGCTGGCCTCGCTGGCCGATATCCTCACGCCCTTCTTCGTCGTGGTACTCATCGTCGTTCTGGGCGGAGCAGCACTGCAGGGCGGCATCCACTTCAAGAAATTCACCGGCAAATACGAACAATTCAACCTCGTCACCGGCATGAAACGGGTGTTCGGCACCCAGGCGCTCTGGGAGGGCGTGAAGGTGCTCGCCAAAACGGCCGCCGTGGGGCTCGTGCTGTACCTGGTCATTCAGGGACTGATGCCGGTGCTGCTCACCGCCGGGGGGCTGCCGGTGTCGGAGTTGCTCGCCGCCGCTGCCGGGGGAACGGGCGCGCTGCTGCAGGCGGCCGTTGCGGCCGGGCTCGTACTCGCCGCCGCCGACATCTTCGTCATCATGAAACGCAACCGCAAGAAAACCATGATGACAAAGAAAGAGGTCAAGGACGAGAACAAGGCCTCGGAGGGTGACCCGCTGATCAAATCGCAGCGCCGATCCCGCCAGCTGATGATGAGCCGCAACCGCATGATCGCCTCGGTCTCCGACGCGAACGTCGTTCTGGTCAACCCGACCCACGTGGCAGTGGCCCTCAAATACGAGCCAGGCAAATCAGCACCGCGCGTGGTCGCCAAGGGCGTCGGCCACGTGGCCGCCCGCATTCGAGTGCAGGCCGATACCGATCACGTGCCCATCGTGCAGGACGTTCCCCTCGCGCGGGCCCTGCACGCGGCGTGCGAGATCGGCGACGAGATCCCGACCGAACTGTACAACGCGGTCGCCCGCGTGCTGGCCTTCGTCATGGCACTGCACAAGCGGGGCAGCACGGCGGGAACGCACACCATGAGCGCACTCACCGCCGCATCATCATCGTCATCACCGCAGACCGCCGGAGGCCGTTCGTGAATCGCAATCTCATCAAACTCGCCGTTCCGGTCGGCGTGGTCGGCATCATCCTGCTGCTGGTCGTGCCGATCCCCGCCGGCCTGCTCGACATCCTGATCATTCTCAACATCATGCTCGGCCTGGTCACCCTGCTCACGACGATGTTCGTGAAGAAGCCGCTCGACTTCTCGGTTTTTCCCTCGCTGCTGCTCGTCGCTACCCTGTTCCGGCTCGGCCTCAACGTGGCATCCACCCGCCTGGTCCTCGGCGAAGGCTACGCCGGCCAGGTGATCGAGGCCTTCGGACACGTCGCCGTCGGCGGCTCGATCATCATCGGCGCGGTCATCTTTCTCATTCTTGTCGTGATCCAGTTCGTCGTCGTCACCAAGGGTGCCGAGCGTGTGGCCGAGGTCGGCGCCCGATTCACCCTCGACGCCATGCCGGGCAAGCAGATGGCCATCGACGCCGACCTCAACGCCGGCCTGATCACCGACGCCCAGGCCAAGGACCGTCGCGCCGAGGTGTCGGCCGAAGCCGACTTCTACGGCGCCATGGACGGTGCCTCGAAGTTCGTCAAGGGTGACGCGATCGCCGGCCTCATCATCATCATCATCAACATCATCGGCGGCATCGCCATTGGCATGCTGCAGCGCGGTCTGGAGATCGGCGAGGCGGTCAACACCTACGCCCTGCTCACCATCGGCGACGGTCTCGTCACGCAGATTCCGGCTCTGCTCATGGCCGTGTCCACCGGCATGATCGTCACCCGCTCGAACGCGGAGACCGACATCGGGTCGACGGCATCCGCTCAGCTCACCCAGTCGCGCAACGCCCTGACCATTGCTGGCGCCGCAGCCGTTCTGATGGCACTCATCCCGGGCATGCCGGTGCTGCCGTTCCTCATCGTGGGGACGGCACTCATGCTGATCGCCCAACGGATCAAGGCCGGTGAGGCCACCAAGCAGGCGAGCATCGAGGCCACAACGGCGTCGGAGAAGAGCGCTCCCAAGACGGACACGACCGAGGACCTGATCGAGCAGATGAGGGTGCACGCGCTGGAGATTATGCTCTCGCCCGACCTCGTCGACCTCGTCTCCGGTGCCTCCGACGACCTGCTCGCCCGGGTGCGCGGCCTGCGCCGCAAGATCGCCATGGATCTGGGAGTCGTGGTACCGCCGGTGCGCACCCGCGACAGCGTCGACCTGCCGTCGTCGACCTACGTCATTCGCATCGCCGGCGTCGAATATGGGCGCGGGCTGGCACCAGCCGGCAAGGTGCTCGCCCTCGGTGACGCCCTTGACACCCTGCCGGGGCAGGTCACGATCGAGCCCGTGTTCGGACTCGCCGGCAAATGGGTGCCGAGTGAGATGCGCCACAGCGCCGAGATGACCGGCGCCACCGTGATCGACCGGGTGTCGGTCGTGGTCACCCATCTGTCGTCGATCATCACCACCAATGCGGCCCGGTTGCTCACCCGCGAAGACGTGCGGGTGCTCACGGACGGGGTTAAACAGGTCAATCCCTCGGCCGTCGACGATCTCATTCCGGGCCTGCTCTCCCTCGCCGAGGTGCAGCGGGTGTTGCAGGGGCTGCTCGTCGAGCAGATACCGATCAACGACCTGCCGCGCATCTACGAGGCACTGTCGCTCCGCGCGAAGGCGTCGAACGAGGCCGAAGGACTGGTCGAGGCCGCCCGTCAGGCGCTCGGCCCCGCTCTGACCGCGCAGTATCTCGACGGCACACTGCTGCGTGTGATCATGATCGATCCGACCCTGGAACAAGCCATGCTCGAGGGACTGCGGCCCTCCGATCAGGGCACCCAGATTCTCATGGATCCCGCGCGACTCGAAACGGTGCTCGCTTCGGTGCGCAGCTCGGTCGCGAACGTGGAGGCGAGCGGCCAGACCGCCGTTCTCGTGTGTGCTCCGGCCCTGCGTCCGGCTATCCGCCGCCTCATCTCCACCCAGACCGGTGGCCTGCCGGTATTGTCATACCAGGAAGTAACGTCGGCGAATGTGACCATTGAGACGGTGGGTGTGGTCCGTGGAGCCGAAACGATTTCTGCTTGAGGGTCCTACCCTGCGGGAGTTGCAGGAACGAGTAATCGCCGAACACGGTTCCAACGCCACCATCGTCGCGGCGGAGCGGATCACCGTCGGCGGCATCCGCGGCTTCTTCGCGCGCCAGCACTACGAGATCACGGTCGAAGTGCCGGAACCGGCAGAGCGTACGAAGTCGGCGCACGCCGGACTCGACATCTCGGCCCGGCTCGGTATCGCTGCCCTGCTCGACGACGCCGACGAGGCCGAATCCCGGCTGTACCCGGCGCAGACCTCCCCGCAGCTGTCGACGGCTTCTGACGGATTCGCCAGGCTCATGGACGAACTCACCTTCGCCACCTCACGAGTTGTCGTTCCGAACGCGGCGGTCGATCCCACAGCGCCGGCCGAGCCGCCGGCACCGGCTGCCGCACCCATGCTCGCCCGACCGCCCGTTCCCGTTCCGCTTACCCGGCCGGGCGATCTCGTGCTGATCGTTGGGCTCGAAGACGACCCGCTCACCATCGCCCGCCTCATGCTGCGGGTTGCCGGCGCGGGGGAGCTCCGCGTCTCGGGCACCCTGCTCGAGGGCAGCATCGATCGAGTCGACGACCGGCGCGGCGCCGTGCTGGCCAGGGCCAACGGTGTGGCCAGCGGCCACAGCACCTTTATCGCCTACGGGCTGGAACCCGCCTCAGACGCCATCGCCCGTACCGCGACACTCACCGCGATCGGCGCCGACCAGGTTTGGGTGGTCGTCGACGCGAGTCGTAAAAGTGAGGACACCATCCGCTGGGTGAATATGGTCGTCACCGCCGTTCAGGTGCACGCGGTCGCCGCCCTCGGTCGCCAATTCACGACCTCCCCGGCCACGGTCGACGCCCTCGGGCTGCCGGTGGAGTGGATGGACGGGCGGGTGGCGGCGGCGCCGACCGGCCGCCGGGCCGCGCCGCCGCATTCCCGGCCCGCCGACCGTGAACGGTAGGCTGGAACGATGCTCGTTCTGACACGCAAACCGGGGGAAAAGATCCTCATCGGTGACGACATCGTCATCACCGTGCTCGACGCCCGCGGCGACAGTGTGCGCATCGGCATCGATGCGCCTCGCGGCGTGAAGATCCAGCGCGACGAGGTCGTGCGGGCGGTCACCGAGGCCAACATGGCGGCCAGTCAGATCGACGATGACGCCGAAGACCGCATCAAGAAATCCCTCGGAATGCTCGCGGCGCTGCAATCGGCCCAGTCCCGCCAGTCGCAGGCCGAAGCCCGACCCCGGCCCGCCCTGCCGCCGACCCAGCCGTAGCGTTGGGCTGGCGGGCTACTCGTTGACGTGGCCGCGCAGCTCGTCGATCTCCCGACGCTCACGCTTCGTCGGCCGCCCGGCGCCCCGATCGCGCATCGGCACCAGGGCCACCTCTTCGCGCGGCGGGGGCGGGGGAGTCTGGTCGACGTAGCATTCGGCGGCCACGACAGCGCCGACCCGTTTGACGACGAGACGCTGCACGATCAGCACCCGGTCGAAGCCATCGCTGCGCACGCGCACTTCATCACCGATGCGCAGGGCCTGCGCGGCCTTGACCTTGTCGCCGTTCACCCGCACATGCCCGGCCCGGCACGCGGCCGTCGCCATCGAGCGGGTCTTGTACAGACGCACGCCCCAGCTCCAGCTATCGACACGGGCAGAAGTGAGCTCCATCCACTCACTGTAATCGAACGGGCTGTACCTCAGGCGCCCTGCCGCACCGAGAAGATCAGCAGCATGGTCACGAGAAAACCGGTGAAGAAGTTCAGCCAGAGAAACCGCTTCCAGCCCCGGTTGGCTGTTTCCGAGTCTTCATCGCTGACCGACCAAAACGGCATCGCCGCGAGCATATACGGAACCGCCAGCACCGCGGCGAGCGGCCCCGGCCACGGTGTGGCAAGCATGAGCAGGCCGGCCAGAGCCCAGAAGGTGATCGCGAGACGCACTGTCGGCCAGGCGCCGAGCGCCGTCGCAATCGACGCGATCCCGGCCTGGCGGTCGGGTTCGACGTCCTGCACCGCTCCGAAGGCGTGGCTGGCCATGCCCCACAGAAAGAACGCCCCGAGCAGTGCGAGCAAGCTGAGGTCGATCGTGGCTCCGGCCACCGCGAGGCCATAGACAGCGGGACTCACGAAGTGGGTGCTCGAGGTGATGGAGTCGAGAACGGGTCGTTCCTTGAACCGCAGCCCGCGAACCGAGTACGCCACCACCGCGAACAGGCTCACGACCAGCACCACCCATGACAGCGGATGCCCAGCCCCCGCCAGCACGACCATCGCCCCGCCCACAATCCCCGCGCTCAACACCCCGGCGACAATCACCGTGCGGTGCAGAGCGGGATGCAGCAGGGCCCCCTCGGCACCGCCCTTCCGAGGGTTGCGCAGATCGGACTCGTAGTCGAAGACATCGTTGATGCCGTACATCAGCAGGTTGTAGGGAATGAGAAAGAACAAAGTGCCCACGATCAGCAGCGCGTCGATGCGTCCGGTCGTCACGACGTAGGCCGCAGCGAAGGGGAAGGCGGTGTTGATCCAGCTGAGCGGCCGCGATGACAGCACGACCTGCCGGGTCTTCCAACCGGTCGTGCCGAGCTGCTCAGTCATCCGTTCGTCCTAACCTGGTACCGCCCGAAAGCACCCACAGGGCCGGAAGCAGGATCGCTGCGGCCAGCGGGTAGGCAAAATCTTCGATCGGGGCGAGACCGACGAACAACCCGGAGATGTGCTCCGGGTCGTAGCTGAACAGACCGGCCCCGATCATCAGGTTATCGAATACGGCCGTGAGCAGCAGGGTCAGCGTGAGGGCAACCGCCACGGCAGCGACGAAACGGGCTGAGATCACGCGGCGCAGCACCGCGACGACGGCCAGCACCAGTGCGAGTACGAGAAAGACGGCGTTGAGCACGAGGTAGGTCACATCGTCCTCCGGTCCAGCACGAGCCGGGCGCCCTGCACCAGGTTCATGGTGAGGTAGCAGAGAAAGGTGAGAAAGAACAGCTCCTCGACCGGCAGTTCCGGAGCCAACTGCAGTCCGGTCATCAGCTCCGTCTCACCCCGATAGAAGATACCCAGGCCGATGCCGAGCAGATCCCAGGCGAGAAAGAACAACACCCCCGCGCCGAGCACGATGGCCGCCCTGCCGGGGGAGCGCCAGAAGAACAGGCGAAAGCGCCAGTCCAGCACGATCATCCCCGCGAGGGAGACCAGCAGCGTCAGCAGGTACAGAACGCTCACGACCGCTCGTGCGCAGACTCCACGGAATTTCCGGCGGCCCGCCGGGGCCGAGGCGGCAGCGGCTCGGCGAGCGGACCGGTCGAGGTGTCATGGCGCATCCGCTTGAGTAGAATTTCTGCGCTGATCAGGCACATCGGCAGGCCGATGCCGGGAATGGTGGTGCCGCCGGCATAGTAGAGGCCCGAGATCTTCTTCGACATGTTCGAGCCGCGCAGGAAAGCGCTCTGCCGCAGGGTGTGTGCGGGGCCGAGGGCGCCGCCCTTCCACGAGTTGAGGTCGTCGGCGAAGTCGGCCGGGCCGACGGTGCGCCGCACCACGACGCGCTCGGCCAGGTCGCCGATATCAGCCCAGCGCGAGACCTGCTCGATAGCCGCGTCCGCGATCAGTTCGATCGCCCGCGAACCGGCGCCGCTGATGCCGCCGTGCCCGAGGTTCACGTCGGGCGGCACCGGAACCAGCACGAACAGGTTGCTGTGACCGGTCGGCGCCACCGACGCATCCGTGGCGCTCGGCATGCAGACGTAGAGTGATGCCGGTGACGGCACCGAGGGGTTCTTGCCGAAGATCTGACCGAAATTCTTGCCCCAGTCCGTCGTGAAGAACAGCGAGTGGTGCTGCAGCTGGGGCAGCTCCCCGGTCACGCCGAGCATGACCAGCACGGCCCCCGGCCCCGACACCCGCTTGTCCCACCAACGCTCGGGATAGGTCTGCAGTTCGGCCGGCACAAGCATGGTTTCGGTGTGGTGCAAGTCGGCGGCGGAGACGACGTTGTCGGCGTCCAGGCGCACGGTCTGGCCGGTCGCATCGAGGTAGGTCACTCCGGCGATCGTTCGATCGTCGGTCACCCGAATCGCGGTGACCCGCGCATCGGTCACGATCCGCACACCCTCGGCGCTGGCGATCGCGGCGATGCTGTCGATCAGTGTTCCGAAGCCGCCCTGCGGGTAGAGCACCCCGTCCGCGAGGTCGAGATGACTCATGAGGTGGTACATCGACGGGGTCAGGTTCGGCGCCGACCCCAGAAAAACGGCCGGGTAGCCGAGAACCTGGCGCAGCCGCGGGTCGGTGATATAACCGGCCACGAACTTGTCCAACGGTTGCAGCAGCAGGCGGGCCAGCCGCCCGAGGCGCCGCAGCACATCGGGCACCAGAAACGGCCGGAACGATTCAAAGCTCGAATACAGAAACCGTTTCACGGCCATGTCGTAGGTTTCGGTCGCCGAATCGAGGTAGCGGTCCAGCGCACGGCCGGCGCCCGGCTGCACCGATTCGAACAAGCGGATGTTGGCGGCCCGGTCGGCGAGAACATCCAGCGGAGTCGGGTGCCCCTCAAAGAGCACGCGGTAGCCGGGATCCAGTTTCACCAGATCGAGCTGCTCCGCCGCGGTAGTACCGAACAGGCGGTAGAAATGCTCGAACACCTCCGGCATCAGGTACCAGGACGGCCCGGTGTCGAAACGAAAACCGTCGGTGTCCCAGACGCCGGCCCGCCCACCGAGTTCCGCGCGGGCTTCGAGCAGGGTCACGTCGTGGCCGTCCCGAGCGAGCAGGGCAGCGCTGGCCAGACCGGCGATGCCGCCGCCGATCACGATGGTGCGCGTCATCGCTTCCACGCGCCGCGGCCGAGGGTGGAGTTCAGGGCAATCATCAGTTTCTCTCCGTCGGGCACCCGAACGCGGGCGCGCAGTAACTGGTCGGCCGGGGTCGACCGCAGTCGGTGGGACAACCGGGTGAACAAACCCTGGGACGCGGCGACCGCACGGCGGCAGCCGGGCGGCAGCAGCGGCAGTACGGCGCTGGCGATGGCCAGGTCGGCATCGATGTCGTCGAGGATCACGTTCTTCTCAGCGTCGGTGAGATGCAGCGGGTCAATTCCTGGAAAGTAATTGCGGCCGAGCTCCTCACGGTCACACGATAAATCCCGAAGAAAATTGATCTTCTGAAAAGCCGCGCCCAGATGGCGGGCACCGTCTTCGAGCACCGCGAGCTCGGCAGCGGTGCGCGGCGAGACCTGCACGAAACAGCGCAGGCACATCAGCCCAATCACCTCGGCCGAACCATAAATGTATTCGGCGACACCCTCCACGGTGAACGGTGCCGGGTCGAGGTCACGTCGCATCGACGCGAAGAACGGGCCGATCAGGCTGGAATCGATGCCCGACTGCCGCGCCGTCGCGGCGAAGGCGTGCACGACGAGATTGGTGCTGTAGCCGCGCACGATCGCGCGTTCGGTCTCGAGTTCGAGTTCGTCGAGCAGCTGGCGCTGCTCATCGACCGAGACGCCGGCCTCGGTGGCGGCCCCGTCGACGATCTCGTCGGCGATGCGTACGAGGGCGTAGATCGTGCGCACGGGCGTGCGAACCCGGGCGTCGAGCAGCCGGGCGGCGAGCCCGAACGAGGTGGAGTACTGGCCGATGACCGTCGTTGAACTCGCCCGTGCCGTTTTCGCGTACTTGCTGAGGTTGGTGTGCGAGTCGCTCGTTCGCGGCGACGTTCGCAGCGGGGCCACTAGCGGGCCCGGTTCACTGCTGCGTCGGCCAGCTCGGTCAGTCGCGCCCGAAGTTCAGCGGGAATGACGGCCGAATCGAGGGCTTCGATCGCCAGCCGGGAGTGATCGTAGGCGAGCCCTTCAGCGGCAGCCTTCGCGCCGCAAGCTCGCAGATGCTCGCGGGCCCGTTCGGCCTCCTCGTCGCTGAGGTCGATCTTGCCGAGGTACGGCGCAATCAGCGACCAGGTCTCAGTGCCGCCGGCGTGGGCGATCATGGCGGTCTGCTTGCCCTCTCGCAGGTCGGCCTTCACGCTCTTGCCGGTTTTCACCGGGTCGCCGAACACTCCGAGCAGGTCGTCCGTGAGCTGGAATGCTACGCCAACGAGGCGTCCGAAGCGCCCGAGCAGACGAATCGCCTCGGCGGATGCCCCGGCGAGCACGGCCCCGGCCTGCAGGGGGGCTTCGAACGAATACACGGCGGTCTTGTTCTCGAGGGTGGTGATGACCTCCGCCACGGTGAGCGGATGCCGCGCCGAGCTGTTGGTGACGTCAGCCAGCTCCCCGGCCGCCGAGACGAACACGGCCCGATCGAGCAGGTCGAGCAGCCGCAACCGGGTACGCACGTCGACGGGAAGCTTGGCGAGCGCACGGTGCGCTTCGCTGAGCGCGAGGTCACCGGCGAGAATCGCCGCGGCCGCAGCCCACACCCCGGCCTGATCGGCGGCAGCGCCGTGCGCCAGGGCGCGGTCGTTGAATCGGCCGGCGATATTGGCCACCCCGCGGCGGGCCAGGTCGCGGTCGATGACGTCATCGTGAATGACAAAGGCCGTGTGCAGCAGCTCGAAGCTCACCGCGACCGGAGCGACGAGGGACTGGTCGCGGCCGCCGAAACCGGAGTAGGCCGCCAAAACCAGGGCGGGGCGCACGCGTTTGCCGCCGCTGCTGGCCTGTTCCAGCGAATCCCACAGTGCCACATAGTGCTCGCCGTAATCGCTCGCCCGCAGGCGCGCAGCCGCGAAGAACCGGGTCAGCTCGGTCTCGACGCCCGCCGGAACAGTGTCAAGCACGGAAACTGTCCAGCTCGTGCACCTGCAGGGCCATCCACGGGCTGAACGCCCACGGGGCGTCGGTGACCGCCCGATACAAATCCGCCGGGCGGGTCCACGCATATTCGGCCACTTCGTCGGGATTCAGCGTCGGCTCCTGGTCGGTGCGGGCCAGATAGACCGGGCAGATTTCATTTTCGACGATGCCACTGCTGTCGGTCGCACGGTAGCGGAACAGCGGCAGGGCCAGGTCGATTGCTTCAATTTGCAACCCGAGTTCATGGCTCGCTCGGCGCTCGACCGCCTGCGCCAGCGGTTCGGCGGGCAGCGGATGCCCACAAAACGAGTTGGTCCACACTCCCGGCCACGCCTTTTTACTCAACGCCCGGCGGGTCACGAGCACTTCGCCGAGCGAGTTGAAGACGTAACAGGAGAAGGCCAGGTGCAGCACGGTCTCTGACCCGTGCACGCTGTACTTCGGAGCGGTGCCGATGTGGCGCCCCTCTTCATCGAGAAGGATCACATGTTCATCAAGAGCATCGATGGTCTGCACGGGGGCTCCCCTTCTCGGTTCAACTGATCAACAAATAAATAACTAACCAAGTTAGCGACTGCTCACGTTACCATGGGCGTATGTCCCAAGATGAGAGTAACCCCCCAACACAGGGGACGTACTGGTACGACCCCAAGAAAATGGGCATTTCTTCGGCCATGGAAGTTTTGCGTGCCGTTCGACGGTTTCGGGTGGCCGACGCCGCCATGCGTCATCGGGCTCAGGCGGAGATGCGCGTCAACGAAACAGACCTGATGGCCATTCGCCACCTCATCGCCTGTGAACGCAAGCACCGTCCAGCCAGCCCCAAGAACCTCAGCGAATTTCTGAGCATCTCGTCGGCAGCCACCGCGAAACTGCTCTCGCGGCTCTCCGCTTCGGGTCATATTCGCCGTGAGGTGAACCCCGATGACGGTCGGGCGCAACGGCTGTTCGCCACCCAGTCCTCGCACGAAGAAATGCGCCACGCGCTGGCGGGAACGCACGATCAGCTGATGCAGGTCGCCCTCGAACTCACCGCCGACCAGCAGCTGGCCGTCGTTCGTTTTCTCGACGCGATGAGCGCGATCGCGGTCATGCCCCGTGCGGAGAATCTGCCCTCCGGCACGGTCACGACCCAGGAAGGCAGCTGAGGCACCGGCATCCGCTTAAGATGAATCAGTGACTCAACTTCTTCCCTCGCCGCCGTTGTCGGCCGCCGCGCACGTTAAGGCCCTCCTGGCCTCGTACCCCGATTTTCCCCAGCCGGGCATCCTGTTCCGTGATCTCAATCCGGTCTTCGCCGATGCGGCAGCGTTTCGCGCGCTCGTCGATGAACTGGCCGACCAGCACCGCGGACAGTTCGACGCGGTCGCCGGCATCGAAGCGCGCGGTTTTCTGCTGGCGGCGGCCGTCGGGTACGCCGCCAACGCGGCCGTTCTCGCCGTGCGCAAGGGGGGCAAGCTGCCCGGCACCGTGTTGACCGAAGAATACGACCTCGAATACGGGTCGGCTCGGCTCGAACTCGAAGTCGGCCAGCTTCCCACGGGCACCCGTGTGCTCATTCTCGATGATGTGCTGGCGACCGGTGGCACCATCGCGGCCACCACCCGCCTGATCGAACGGGCCGGTTACACCCTGACCGGCGTCGGCGTCGTACTCGAACTCACCGACCTGAACGGTCGTGAGCGTCTCGGTACCGCCCCGGTGCACGCGATAATGTCCGTTTAGGGAGGATGAATTCTTTTTCGCGTCGGGGACGGGCATGCTTAGTGCATGACTGAGAGTTCGGGCGCCGACCTGACCGACGCGCGTGGGTCCGCGGTCCCGCGAACCTTACCGAACCGCGACAGCGGTGATGCGTGGGTGCACGCTCCGGACGGCCGCAAATATTGGGGAAGATTCGGCGCGGCCGGACTGCTCGTGCATCACCGGCGCCTCGGTGTTTTGCTGCAGCACCGTGCGGTCTGGAGTCATTTCGGCGACACGTGGGGCCTGCCCGGTGGTGCCCGCCACGAGAACGAGACGGCGATCGAGGCCGCCCTGCGTGAAGCCAGGGAGGAGGCCGGCGTACCCGCTCACCTGGTGCAGCTCAAGTTCACTTCCCTGTTCGACCTGGGATTCTGGTCGTACACCACCGTCGTGGTCGAGGCGACGGAAGAATTCGAACCCGTAATCAGCGACCAGGAGAGCATCGCCCTGCGCTGGGTGTCGGCCGATTCCGTCAGCGAGCTCGCCCTCCACCCCGGTTTCGCCTCGAGCTGGCCCGCCCTGCGCGGACGGCTCGGCTGACCGGGTCGCGTCTCGATAGACTCAGCAGCGTGACAGGGGCAGCGAACACAGTGGTCAGCGATCGGGTGCTGACCCTGCCCAACATGCTCAGCTGTCTGCGCCTGCTGCTGGTGCCGGTCTTCCTCGTACTGCTCGCCCAGGGAGCGGATGCCTGGGCCCTCGTCGTGCTCAGCATCTCCAGTTTCACGGACTGGCTCGACGGCTTTCTCGCCCGGCGCTGGCATCAGATCACCCGGCTCGGCCAGCTCCTGGATCCCGCCGCGGATCGCCTCTACATTTTTGCCGCGCTGATCGGGCTGGCCTGGCGTGACCTCGTGCCATGGTGGATCGTTCTGGTCGTCGTCGGACGCGATGTCTTCCTGCTGGCGCTGGGAATCATCCT
Source organism: Cryobacterium sp. TMT1-3 (assembly GCF_004402315.1). Classification (NCBI taxonomy): domain Bacteria; kingdom Bacillati; phylum Actinomycetota; class Actinomycetes; order Micrococcales; family Microbacteriaceae; genus Cryobacterium; species Cryobacterium sp. TMT1-3. The sequence continues at coordinate 134,804 of NZ_SOFW01000022.1, read as the reverse complement.
GGCGAACTTCGACTTCGGTCCGTTGCCGGTGCACCAACTGGGCAAGGTGGCCACCTTCTGCCTGTTCTACGCCCTGCCGATGATCATGCTCGGGCAGGCCTTTCCGCAACTGGAATGGTGGTCGCAGCCGGTGGGGTGGGCCTTCGCCATCTGGGGTGCTTTCGTGTACTGGTGGGCCGGCATCATCTATGCCATTGAAACGATGCGAGTGATTCGGCTGCCCAGGGTCCTCGAGGGTGTATCTTCCGATACGCTGGAAGGATAGGAGGTGCACGGTGGTCGATTTTTCCGGAAAGCACAATTCCGAGGAACAGAACGAGCCCGTGCCCACAGTTCAGCCAGAGAACCCGACGACAGGCGAAGCAATGCCCAGCAAGGCGCAGTCCACCCCAGCATCCTCTGACAGCGGAATGCCCGGCGAATCCACGACGGTGCATGACATGCTCAGCACCGACACGACGATGAACTTCAGCCAGGAGTTCGCCGCCCAGATCGCGTCGATCGGCTCCAACGTGACGGCTGAGGAGCAGGAGTCCATCGCGGCTCTGCCTTCCGGATCGGCCCTCATGGTCGTTCGCCGCGGCCCCAATGCCGGTGCCCGGTTTCTGCTCGACGCCGATCACACGAGCGTCGGTCGCCACCCCAACGCCGACATTTTTCTCGATGACGTCACAGTGTCGCGCCGTCACGCCGAGTTCCTGCGCAACGGGACCGCCTTCACGGTGAAAGACCTCGGCTCGCTCAACGGTACCTACTTCGACGGCGAACGCATCGAAACCGCTGCGTTGACGGATGGCGCCGAGGTGCAGGTCGGTAAGTTCCGCCTCACCTTCTACGCTTCGCGCCTCGACCTCGCCCGCGCGGCGAGCGAGTAGTGGCGGCGAATTCCGCCCAGGCCCGGTCCGTGTCTGTGTCGGCAGCGAAAGTGCAGGCGCCAGGTTCGGCGCCGCTGCTCAGCATCGGGCAGGTTCTGGCACGTCTCACCCCGGAATTCACCGACCTGACCCCGTCCAAGCTGCGCTTCCTCGAAGAACAGGGACTCGTCTCCCCGGCCCGCACGGAATCCGGCTACCGCAAGTTCTGCACCAGTGACGTCGACCGTCTGAGACTGGTTCTCTCGATGCAGCGCGATCAGTACCTGCCGTTGAAAGTCATCCGCTCCTATGTCGATGACCTGGACGCCGGTCTGTCGCCCGTGCTGCCGGGTGGAGCCACCCCTGGACCGTCGATGCTCGGGACCGCGCGTCGCCTCACCCGCGACGAGCTCCTGCGTGAGGCCGGAGCGTCCGCGACCCTGCTGCACGACGCCGTCTCCGCGTCCATCATCCTGCCTGCCGAGTATTACGGTGACGGCGTGCTGCCCGTGTTGCGCGCCTTGGTCGAGCTGCAGCGCAGCGGCATTGAGCCGCGCCACCTCCGTGGCTTCCGCGGGGCCGCCGAACGCGAACTCGGACTCATCGAAAGCGCCCTCGTGCCGCTCGCGCGCCGCAAAGACGCGTCCAGCCGGGCCAAGGCCGCCGAAATGGCCGTCGAGATCGCCGGGCAGCTCGAGGTCATTCGTGGCAGCCTGATTCGCTCCGCACTGGGCCGACTGACCCAGTAGGTCGTAGACTGACTCCGGCACCCAGCGACGCCGTCGTTGTCTGGAGTCCGTCGGTCACCTGCTGGTTCGCCCGCACGACCGACACGCCAAAACCGGTCACGCGAATGTCAGGCCCGCAAGCCCCGCACCTCGGTACCGTAGAGGGAACCGTCACAGCACGACGTTCGCAAGCCAGCACCACCAGCGCCAGTTCTATCCCGCACCACTTTTCCGCACCACAGTGTCTGATGTTCGCTTGATCGCAGCAGTCAGCCACCGCACGACGTAACCCCCGAGAGGCAACCCTATGAGTGAGCTCAAGCCTGATGCTGAAGCTTCGCGCTACTCGTTAGGACTGCTGTTCACCGATGGCATGCCCGAGCTCGATGAGAACTCCGGCTACCGCGGCGCCGTTGCGGCTCGTGCCGCAGGCATCAGCTACCGCCAGCTCGACTACTGGGCCCGCACCGGCCTGGTCGAACCAACGGTGCGCGGTGCGGCCGGCTCCGGGTCGCAGCGCCTCTACGGCTTCCGCGACATTCTCGTGCTCAAGCTCGTCAAACGTCTGCTCGACACCGGCATTTCCCTGCAGCAGATTCGCACCGCCGTCAACCAGCTGCGCGAATCAGGCATCAGCGATCTGGCCCAGACCACCCTCATGAGCGACGGTGCCAGCGTCTACCTGTGCACCTCCAACGACGAGGTCATCGACCTGGTCAGCCGCGGCCAGGGCGTCTTCGGCATCGCCGTCGGCAAAGTGCTCCGCGAGGTCGAGACCAGCCTGGTCGAACTCGACATGCAGCCCGTCGACCCCACCGATGAGCTCGCCGCCCGTCGAACCACCCGCAAAATCTCCTAGCGCCGCCCCGCCAGCTGTCACGCTGCGAAGCAGCCGTGACCTCCTCCCCGCGGGCTCTTCGCGTCACGCTGCGAAGCAGCCGTGAATCGCATCGGGAACGCGCCCATCCCGAAGTCGATGCGGGGGGCGGTTGTCTGCGGGGTGCGAGTTTCGGCGTTCCGGAGGCGGAATCCGAGCGCTTTATTCGGATTCCACCGGAGCAACGACGATGTCTGAGCCGAGGAGCGGATGACTGCCCCCGCATCGCCCCCAAATCACCCCGCGACGCCGCAAGTGCCGAGTCAGCGACCTCGCAGAAGCGCAGGCTCGACTCAGACCGCAGGAGCCTCGGCGTACTCACCGATGCGCGCCGTGCGCAGCACCCGGTCGAGCAGCTGGTCGAAGAAGCCCGCCATTTCGAGAGCGCTGTCACCGGGCCAGATGTGCAGCGGCTTCGCGGCGCCCTGCGCCTGCTGCAGCGAGGTGCGCTCCGGCAGCTGCGGGGTCAGCACGAGCGGGCCGAACATGTCGCGCAGTTCCTTGATCCGAAACTGGTGCTCCAGCGAGGCGGTGCGGGCCCGGTTGACGATAATGCCGAGCGGCTGCAGTCGCGGGCTCAGCCCCCGACGGATTTCTTCGATCGCGCGCAGCGCACGGTCGGCCGCAGCGACGGAGAACAGGCCGGGCTCGGTGACGACGGCGACACGGTCACTCGCGGCCCACGCTGTGCGCGTGAGGGCGTTCAGGGAGGGCGCGCAGTCGATCAGCACGAGCTCGTAATCTTTCTCGATCGTCGAGAGTGCCTCTTCAAGCTTCCAGATGTCGCGGATGCTCGGGTGCGGACCGTCGAAGTTGATCGCCGACGGGCTGCCGATCATGACGTCGATCGTGCCGGGACGGTTGCGCGTCCACCCACTCGGGGCGATGGCCGCGCGAACGGTTTTCTCCTTGGGCGAAGCGAGAACATCGGCGACGTTGAGGTGACCGGCTACCTGGATATCCATGCCGGTTGACACATCGGACTGCGGATCAAGATCCACAACGAGTGTTCGCACGCCACGGGCGAAGGCAGCAGAAGCAAGACCAAGGGTCACCGTGGTCTTGCCGACACCACCCTTAAGGGAACTTACGCTGAGTACGTGCATGAGTAGCAACGTTACCTTCACTAGTGTTAGAGAACCTAACCGTTAGCTGTGCGCCGCGTACGCCCTCGAAAGGCTTGCATGTTTGAGAAAATCCTTGTTGCCAACCGTGGAGAGATCGCAATCCGTGCCATGCGCGCGGCTTACGAGCTCGGAGCCAAGACCGTGGCGGTGTTCCCGTTCGAGGATCGCAACTCTCTGCACCGGTTGAAAGCGGACGAGGCGTACCAAATTGGTGAGGTGGGGCATCCGGTTCGCGCGTATCTCGACGTGAGTGAAATCATCCGTGTGGCCAAGGAATGTGGCGCCGACGCCATCTACCCCGGCTACGGTTTTCTGTCGGAAAACCCCGAATTAGCGGATGCTGCGGCGGCAGCCGGCATCACCTTCATCGGCCCGGGCGCCGACGTGCTCGAAATGGCCGGCAACAAGGTCACCGCGAAGGAACACGCTATCGCAGCCGGCGTTCCCGTGCTCCAGTCGACGCAGCCGTCGACCGATGTTGAACTCCTAATCAGCCAGGCCGATGAGATCGGCTTCCCCATCTTCGCCAAGGCCGTCGCCGGCGGCGGCGGGCGCGGCATGCGTCGCGTCGCGAAGAAGAGCGAGCTGCGCGGAGCGCTCGAAGAGGCCATGCGCGAGGCGAAGAGCGCCTTCGGCGACGCCACGATGTTCCTCGAAGCGGCCGTGCTGCGCCCGCGACACATCGAGGTGCAGATTCTCGCGGATGCCTCCGGTGAGACGGTGCACCTGTTCGAGCGGGACTGCTCGGTGCAGCGTCGCCACCAGAAGGTCATCGAGATCGCCCCGGCACCGAACCTCAGTGATGAGATTCGGGTGCAGCTCTACGCCGACGCCATCAAGTTCGCCCGGTCGATCGGCTACGTCAACGCCGGCACCGTAGAATTCCTGCTCGACACCGTCGGAGAACGCGCCGGGCAGCACGTGTTCATCGAGATGAACCCGCGCATCCAGGTGGAGCACACCGTGACCGAAGAGGTCACCGATGTCGACCTCGTGCAGGCCCAGATCCGCATTGCTGCGGGGGAGACCCTCGCAGAGATCGGCCTGACCCAGGGCGAGATCCGGCTGCGCGGCGCGGCCCTGCAGTGCCGCATCACGACCGAGGACCCCGCTGCCGGGTTCCGACCCGACACCGGCAAGATCACCACCTATCGCTCACCGGGCGGCGCCGGCATCCGTTTGGACGGTGGCACGGTCAACACGGGCGCGCAGATCAGCCCGCACTTCGACTCGATGCTCGCCAAGCTCACCTGCCGCGGCCGCGACTATGCCGCCGCCGTGGTGCGGTCCAAGCGGGCGCTGGCGGAGTTTCGTATTCGCGGCGTCTCCACCAACATCTCCTTCCTGCAGGCCGTCCTCGACGACCCCGACTTCGCCGCCGGCGACCTGAGTACTTCCTTCATCGACGAGCGCCCGGAACTGCTGCGTGGTCGGGAATCCAAGGACCGCGGTACGAAGATTCTGAATTGGCTCGCCGAGGTCACCGTGAACCAGCCCAACGGGGTGCCGCCGACCACGGTGCACCCGCACGACAAGCTGCCTCAGCTCGACATCACGACCGCAGCCCCCGACGGCTCCCGCCAGAAGCTGCAACTGCTCGGCCCCACCCGGTTCGCCGCCTCCTTACGCGCCCAGACCGCGCTGGCCGTGACCGACACCACCTTTCGCGACGCCCACCAGTCACTGCTCGCGACCCGCGTGCGCACGAAAGACCTCGTTGCCGTGGCGCCCTATGTGGCGCGCCTGACGCCGCAACTGCTCTCGGTCGAAGCCTGGGGCGGCGCGACCTATGATGTGGCGTTGCGGTTCCTCGGCGAAGACCCGTGGGAGCGCCTGGCGAGCCTGCGGGAAGCGCTGCCGAACATCAACCTGCAAATGCTGCTGCGCGGCCGCAACACCGTGGGCTACACCCCGTATCCGACCGAGGTGACCGACGCTTTCGTGCGCGAAGCGACCGACACCGGCGTCGACATCTTCCGCATCTTCGACGCGCTCAACGACGTGTCGCAGATGCGCCCGGCGATCGACGCGGTGCTGAACACCGGCACCGCTGTGGCCGAAGTCGCCGTCTGCTACACCGGCGACCTGCTCGACCCGGCCGAGAACCTCTACACCCTCGACTACTACCTGCGACTGGCCGACCAGATCGTCGCCAGCGGCGCCCACGTGATCGGCATCAAGGACATGGCCGGGCTGCTCCGGCCGAGCGCGGCCGAGAAACTCGTGGCCGCGTTCCGCGAACGGTTCGACCTGCCCGTGCACGTGCACACCCACGACACCCCCGGCGGCCAGCTCGCGACGCTGCTGGCCGCCGCACGGGCCGGTGCGGACGCCGTCGACGTGGCCTCCGCTCCGATGGCGGGCACGACCAGCCAGCCATCGGCATCCTCTCTCGTCGCTGCCCTCGCCCACACCGAACGTGACACCGGCATTTCGCTCAAGGCGACAACCGACCTCGAACCCTACTGGGAAGCCGTGCGCACCCTGTACGGCCCGTTCGAATCGGGCCTGAGTGCGCCGACCGGCCGGGTGTACTCGCACGAGATCCCGGGCGGGCAGCTGTCAAACCTGCGTACCCAGGCCGTCGCGCTCGGTCTGGCCGACCACTTCGAGCTGATCGAAGACATGTATACCGCGGCGAACACCATCCTGGGCCGGGTGCCCAAGGTCACCCCGTCGTCGAAGGTCGTCGGCGACCTCGCTCTCTACCTCGCCGCGGTGAAAGCCGACCCGGCCGACTTCGAGCAGAATCCGGGCAACTACGACGTGCCAGACTCCGTCATCGGGTTCATGGCCGGCGAGCTCGGCGACCTGCCCGGCGGCTGGCCGGAACCCTTCCGCACCAAGGTGCTCGCCGGACGTAACGTGCGCGTCGGCATCACCGAGATCACTGCGGGGGAGCGCACCGCGCTCGAGGCCACGAGTGCCGAGCGGCGCGCGATGCTCAACCAGCTGTTGTTCCCCGCCCCGACTCGCCAGTTCGAACAGGTCAGGGAAACGTACGGTGACCTCTCCGTCATCGACACCGTCGACTACCTCTACGGCCTGCAGCAGGGCCAGGAACACGCCGTGGAAATCGCCAAGGGCGTGCGTCTCTACGTGGGCCTGGAAGCCATCGGCGAAGCCGACGACAAGGGCATGCGCACCGTCATGACCATCCTCAACGGCCAGCTCCGCCCCGTGTTCGTGCGCGACACCAGCATCACCGTGCAGACCAAAATTGCCGAGAAAGCGGATGCGAACCAGCCCGGCGAGATCGCGGCCCCCTTCTCCGGCGTGGTCACCCTGCAGGTCGAAGAAGGTGCCCAGGTCGAAGCCGGCCAGAGCGTCGCCTCGATCGAAGCCATGAAAATGGAAGCCGCCATCACCTCACCGATCGCGGGAACCATCGAACGCGTCGCCATCCCGCACACGCAGCAGGTGGATGCGGGCGATCTGCTGGTCACGGTGCGCCCGCGCTAAGATTAGGGCCGTTATCGACCAGTTGAGGATGTACCGTGTCAGACAAACGTAGTGACGACCAAAGCGCGCCTGCACGCCCGGTGTCTGCCGCCCGGCGAACCCGCGACGAGCGCGACAACGCCAACACCACCGGCGGGGACCAGCGCGGCGACGACAACCGCGGAGACGGTTACACCGGTGCCAACTTCGACCGGGCCAGTGTCGACCGGGCCAGTGTCGACCGGGCCAGTGTCGACCGGGCCAACTTCGACGGTGACAGCTACCACAGCGAACTGCCACCGCACACGATCGACAACCTCGCGGCCTCCCTGCCCGAAAGTCTGAGCGTACCGATCGAACTGCCCGCCGGGCCGCGTCGCACGGTGGCCGCCCCCGGTCGCTCGACCGCCGTCAGCGGTGCCGTCACGCCGACCACCCGGTTCGTGTCGACCCCGGCCACCCACACCATCGAGATCAGTACTCCCGCGCCGGCCCGCGCTGCCGGGGCCAGTTCGGCGATCGAATCGCTCTCGAGAACGGATGCCGCCGCATCCGTTCGGCGCGACCGCGTGCGCTCCGAGAGCAGCACAGCTCCCGAGTCGGCGGCCATGCTGACGTCGGATCGCCTGCTCGCCGTCAACCGCAAGACTCGAAAAGCGCCGCAAGGCGCCTGGCCCGAATTCGTCTACGCGGCCACCCTGCACCTGGTCAACCTCGGCGACTCCGCCAAGGTGCAGGCGTACAAGGAGATGAGCGAACGCATCCGCCGCCAGTTCGAGGGCGGCACCCGTTTCGTGCCCATCCTCACTCGCAAGGGCGGCGTCGGTAAGACCACCGTCACGACGCTTCTCGGCATGGCCCTGGCCGATGCCCGCGACGACCGCATCATCGCCATCGACGCCAATCCCGACCGCGGCACCCTCTCGGAGCGGGTCAGCAAGCAGACCCGGTCGACCGTGCGCGACGTCGTGTCGAAGGCCGCGTCGATCGGCAACTTCACCGATTTCTCCGCGCTCGTCTCCCGCGACGAGACCCGCCTTGACATCCTCGCCTCCGACACCGACCCGCTGCTCTCGGAAGCGTTCGACGAGAACGACTACAACGTGGTCGCCGACCTCGCGGCCCGCTACTACTCGATCGCCCTCACCGACTGCGGCACCGGCATCGTGCACTCGGTCATGCGGGCCACCCTGCAACGTGCCGACTCCATTGTGATCGTCTCCGGCGGCAGCGTCGACGAGGCCCGCCTGGCCTCCGAGACGCTGACCTGGCTCGAAGCGAACGGCTACGGTGACCTTGTGCGCAACGCCATCGTCGCGCTCAACACCGCCACCCAGGGCACCAACCTGGTGCGGCTCGAGGAGATCGAGTCGCACTTCCGCTCCCGGGTCCGCGAAATTGTGCGCATTCCCTACGACCCCCAGCTCGCCGCCGGCAGCGTCGTGTCGTACAAAGACCTCAAGCCGATCACCCGGCTCGCCGCCCGAACGCTCGCCGAGCTCGTCGTCGAGGGTCTGCCCACCGACCGCAACCCGTAGCCGGCCGCCGCCCGTCGCTCGCGCGTCACCACCCGCCCTACCGAGGAGTTTCCCCGTGCCCGAACGCCAGATCCGTCTCTTCGGAGATCCGGTGCTGAAGACCGCCTCCGACCCGATCGCGACTATCGACGACCGGGTACGCGGCCTCGTGCAGGACCTCGTCGACAGCGTGCGCCTGCCCGGGCGGGCCGGCGTCGCCGCCTCCCAGATCGGCGTGAACCTGCGTGCGTTCAGCTATAACGTCGACGGCGTCGTCGGCTATATCCTCAACCCCACCGTCATCGAGCTCTCCGGCGAACCCGAGCTCGTTGACGAGGGCTGCCTCTCGGTGCCCGGCCTCTGGTACCCCACCAAGCGCTACCCCTTCGCCCGCGTCGCCGGCATCGACCTCGATAGCAATCCCGTCGAACTCTCCGGCACCGGAATCATGGCCCAGGCTTTGCAGCACGAAACCGATCACCTCGACGGCTACCTCTACATCGACCGCTTGGACAAAGAGAACCGCCGTGCCGCCATGAAGGAAATCCGAGAGTCCACCTGGTTCTAGCCCGCCTGCTCACCGTTTCAATCTCTTCGGTTAGAACACTGCCGGGGCTCGGGCGAAGCCTCAAGCATGAGGGACCGGGAAAAGTGTTTCGCGGAGTTGCGAGTTGCATGTCTGAGCGGGGAGCGGAATGCTTTTCCCGGGCCCGACCCGTCAGAAATTGAGCTGGGCCGGGCGCGAACGCAACCCGACCCACCAGAACCGCACTGAGCCCGACCAATGAATACGCAGAGCCGGGCCCGCCTCAAACTACTCGCGCAGTGAAATTCCCTCAGTAGCAGGCGCGTTCGAGTACATCGTCTCGATCTCACCGGCGAAGTCCCGCAGAATGATGTTGCGCTTGATACTCATTTTCGGCGTCAGGTGCCCGCTGTCCTCGGTGAATTCAATAGGCAGCAGGGTGAACTTGCGAATCGACTCCGCCCGGGACACGCCCTCATTGGCATGGTCGACCGCGCGCTGAATCTCCGCCAGCACAGACTTGTTGACGGATGCCTGTGCGAGCGACATGCCGGCATCCTCCTGGTGGTTGTTCAGCCAGACCGGCAGCATGTCGGGGTCGAGGGTGATGATCGCGCCGATGAACGGCTTCTGGTCGCCCACCACGACGACCTGGCCGATCAGCGGATTTGCGCGGATCGGGTCTTCGAGCGCGGCCGGAGCGACATTCTTGCCGCCGGCCGTCACGATGATCTCCTTCTTGCGCCCGGTGATGGTGAGAAAGCCGTCGGCGTCCAAGTCGCCGATGTCGCCGGTCTTCAACCAGCCGTCGTCGAAGGTGGCAGCGGTGGCCTCCGGGTTCTTCCAGTATTCCTTGAAGACGTTGACACCCTTCACCTCGATCTCGCCGTCATCCATCACGCGCACCGAGACGCCGGGCAGCGGCGGTCCGACGGTACCGATTTTGGCCCGGGTGGCGAGCCCAACTGTTGCCGGAGCCGTCGTCTCGGTCAGGCCGTAGCCCTCAAGAATGACGATACCGAGGCTCTTGAAGAAGTGCCCGAGGTGGGCGCCGAGCGGGGCGGAACCGGAGACCGCCCAGACGACTTTGCCACCCATCGCGGCGCGTAGTTTGCTGTACACCAGCTTGTCGAACAGGGCGAACTTGATCTTCATGCCGAGTGGAATCGACGTTCCGGCTTGCTCAAGCTTGGAGTGCTCGACGGCCACGTGCGCGGCAGCGTCGAAGATCTTGCCCTTGCCGCCGGCGACGGCCTTCTGCTGGGCCGAATTGTAGACCTTTTCGAAGACCCGCGGAACCGCGAGCAGAAAGGTCGGTTGAAAGCTGCCGAGTGCGGCCAGCAGCGTTTTGGTGTCGGCCTGATGGCCGACGCGCACTCCGGCGTGCACGCAGAGCACCGAGATGAATCGTGCAAAAACGTGGGCGGTGGTGATGAACAGCAGGGTGGAGGCGCCGTCGGGGTGAACCAGGACTTCCCGAAGCGCAACCGCTGCGTTGCGGCTGGTTTCGAGGAAGTTCGCATGGGTGAGCACGCAGCCCTTGGGTTTGCCGGTCGATCCGGAGGTATAGATGAGGGTGGCAATGTCGTCGCCAACGGCGAGAGCGCGGCGGCGTTCGATTTCAGCATCCGTCACGTTGACGCCCCCGGCAACGAGCTTGTCAAGGTCGCCGAGATCGATCTGCCAGACCGAACGGATGTCCGGCAACTCCGGGTGTACCTCATCGAACCGGGCAAAATGGTCGGCGGTTTCGACAATGACGGCCAGGGCGCCGGAGTCGCTGAGGTTCCACTGCACCTGGCTGGGCGAGCTGGTCTCGTAGACGGGCACCAGAACGGCCCCGGCGAACCAGACGGCGAAGTCGATCAGGGTCCACTCATAGCGGGTCTTGCAGATCAGCCCGATCTTGTCGCCGGGTTCGATGCCGGCGGCAACAAGGCCCTTGGCCAGTGCCACAACCTGAGCGTGGAACTCCCGGGTGGTGACGGGCAGCCACTGGCCGTTCCGGGGAAGCGAGAACAGTACGAGGTCCGGAGTCGCGGCGAGGCGGTCCATGAGCAGGTCGGTGATGTTGGCGCCAGGATCGGCGGGAACGACGGCGGGCATTTCAAACTGTTTCACGGTAGCTCCTTCGGTACCGGCTGAACAATTCACTGCCCCTGCAACCAAATGTCTGCAGTGAGCGGGTGTTTCATGCAGCGGCAAACTGGTTTACTACACTCTAGATGGTGTCAGGCATCGCCGCCCGGTCCCTTTAGTCCACTATCCGCTCACCCGAACGAAAGGTGCCCCGTGCACGCCATAGGTATCGATATCGGGGGCACCAAGATTGCCGGTGCACTCGTCGACGAGGCGGGCAGCATCATCCGCTCTGATCGACAGCCGACCACGCCGGGAAGCCCGGGCGAGATCGAGGACACCGTCGTCGCTATGATTCTGGGCCTGTCCGAGGGCGAGGATGTCGTGGCGGCAGGGGTCGCTGCGGCCGGATTCATCGACTCGGCCCAGTCGACGGTCTACTACGCCCCGAACATCAGCTGGCGTAACGAGCCGTTCAGGGACAAGCTCGAGGCCCGGCTCGACCTGCCCATCATCATCGAGAACGACGCAAACGCCGCCGGCTGGGCTGAATTTCGGTTCGGCGCCGGACGTGCGTACACCGACATGGTCACCCTCACCATCGGCACCGGCGTCGGCGGTGCGATCGTGACTAACAACGCCCTGTTCCGCGGCGGTTTCGGCGCCGGCGCCGAGCTGGGTCACCTGCGCGTGGTGCCCGACGGGCTGCCCTGCGGCTGCGGTGCCCACGGCTGCCTGGAACAGTACGGATCGGGTCGGGCGCTGCTGCGCATCGCCAACGAATTCGCGGATGCCGGCGGCATCGGACTCGGTCTGGCCGGCGCCCGCGAGCGGCGAGGCAAACTCACCGGCAAAGAAGTCGGACGGCTGATCCAGGACGGCGACGGCGGCGCCCTTGCCGCGCTGCGCCAACTGGGCGGCGTGCTCGGACAGGCCTGCGCGAGCCTTGGCGCGGTGCTCGACCCTCAGGTGTTCGTGTTCGGCGGGGGAGTGGCCGCCGCCGGCGACCTGCTGCTCGAACCGATCAAGGCGGCCTACCTCGACTATCTGCCGGCGCGCGGCTATCACCCTGAGGCGGAGTTCGCGATCGCCCAGCTCGTCAATGATGCGGGGGTGGTCGGCGCGGCCGACCTGGCCCGGCTGCACGCGGTGCGCTGAGCGACGTGTGTGCGGGGCAGCGCGCGGCATCCGCTCTGCTGCGGGGCGACTAGGCTTTCGTAGTCGGATAAAGGAGTGCGAATGTTCTATTGGTTCATGAAGAACATCGTTATCGGCCCGCTGTTGCTCACCCTGTTTCGACCGTGGATCATCGGCTTGGAGAATATTCCGAAGACCGGCCCGGTTATTCTGGCCAGCAATCACCTGTCGTTCATCGACTCGGTCTTTCTGCCGCTCGTCGTGCCGCGCCGGGTGGCTTTTCTGGCCAAGAGCGACTATTTCACCGGAAAGGGCGTCAAAGGCTGGGCGACGCGGCAGTTTCTCACCGCTGCCGGCCAGCTGCCCATCGACCGGTCGGGCGGCAAGGCCTCGGAGGATTCCCTCAACACCGGCCTGCGCGTGCTCGGTGAAGGCCGCATTCTCGGAATCTATCCCGAAGGCACGCGCAGCCCGGACGCCCGCCTGTATCGCGGCCGCACCGGCGTGGCGCGGATGGTGCTGGAATCGGGTGTGACGGTCATTCCGGTGGCCATGATCGACACCGAGAAGGCCATGCCGACCGGCACGCGCATTCCTCAGGTGCGACGCATCGGCATCGTCATCGGCAAGCCGCTGGACTTCACCCGGTTCGAGGGGATGGAAGGCGATCGCTTTGTGCTGCGCAGCGTCACCGACGAGCTCATGTATGAGTTGCAGCGCCTGAGCACCCAGGAATACGTCGACGTCTACGCCTCCTCCGTGAAAGAAAAGCGGGCGAGCCTTTCGCGCTAGGCTGAAAGAAGTGCTGTCTGCGGCTTTGGCGCGGCGCACCTCATCCATTTCGGGCCGGTACCCGCTGCCGGTTCAACAGAGAAAACAGGAATCATCCCGTGGTAGACCCCACCGAGCCCATCGTTGCCGCAGAAGCCTCTGTCATCACGGGTCTGGACCACTGGCGCACCTTGCCGATCAAGCAGCAGCCCACCTGGCCCGACGCGGCCAGGGTGGCTGCGGCATCCGCTGAGCTGGCGACGCAGCCGCCGCTGGTCTTCGCCGGTGAGGTCGACATTCTGCGCGATCGGCTCGCCCAGGCCGCCGGAGGTCAGGGTTTTCTGCTGCAGGGCGGCGACTGCGCCGAAACCTTCAGCGGTGCAACGGCCGATCAGATTCGCAACCGTGTCAAGACCGTGCTGCAGATGGCCGTTGTGCTCACCTACGGTGCGTCGATGCCGGTGATCAAGATGGGGCGCATGGCCGGCCAGTTCGCCAAGCCCCGCTCGAGCGACTTTGAGACCCGCGGCGACGTCACACTGCCGGCCTACCGCGGCGACATCGTCAACGGCTACCCGTTCACCCCCGAGTCGCGTGAAGCCGACCCGGACCGGCTGGTCAAGGCTTACCACACCTCGGCGTCGACCCTCAATCTGATTCGCGCCTTCACGCAGGGCGGCTTCGCCGACCTGCGCCAGGTGCACAGCTGGAACCAGGGCTTCGCCGCGAACCCGGCCAACCAGCGCTACGAGAAGGTAGCCAAGGAGATCGACCGGGCGATCAAATTCATGATCGCGTGCGGCGCCGACTTCGAAGCCATGCGCCGCACCGAGTTCTACACCAGCCACGAGGGCCTGCTGATGGACTACGAGCGCCCGATGACGCGCATCGATTCGCGCACCGGAACGCCGTACAACACCTCGGCCCACTTCATCTGGATTGGGGAACGCACCCGCGACCTCGATGGTGCCCACGTGGACTTTCTGTCGCGGGTGCGCAACCCGATCGGCGTCAAGCTCGGCCCGACCACCTCGGCCGACGACATGCTGCGCCTGGTCGACAAGCTCGACCCGAACCGCGAACCGGGCCGCCTGACCTTCATCACCCGCATGGGCGCCGGCAAGGTGCGCGACGCCCTGCCGCCCCTGCTCGAAGCCATCAAGGCGAGCGAGGCGACGCCGCTGTGGGTCACCGACCCGATGCACGGTAACGGCGTCACCACGCCGACCGGCTACAAGACCCGTCGTTTCGACGACGTCGTCGACGAGGTCAAGGGCTTCTTCGAGTCGCACCGCGCCGTGGGAACGCACCCGGGCGGAATCCACGTCGAACTCACCGGCGACGACGTCACCGAGTGCCTCGGCGGCTCGGAGCACATCGATGAGGCCGCCCTGGCAACCCGCTACGAGTCGCTCTGCGACCCCCGCCTCAACCACATGCAGTCCCTCGAACTCGCCTTCCTGGTGGCCGAGGAGCTGGCCGCCCGCTAGCCCCTTCGCTGGACGGGGCCTGGGCCCCGTCCCTGGGCCCAGTTTATAAACTGGGCCCAGGGACATAAGGTGGGCCCGTGAGCGGATGCCGACACTCGCGCTCCTGTCGCGGCCCGCGCCGGAACGGGTCATCCGCTCCCCGCCGCGCTACCGCACGTTTCGGATGCGGCCCGCGCCGGAAACGGGTCATCCGCTCCCCGCTCAAACATTCGGGCCTTCCCGGGGCCTCCGCGAAAAGCGTGCGGAGTCCCCGGGAACACCCGAAAACTCGCAACTCCGCGAACAACCCGCATCCGCCGCTTCATCCTGAGCCGCTTTGGACCGCGGGCCTCGTCGAGCCGTAAGTTTTCCAGGTGCGGCGTCGTCGAGCCGTGAGTTTTGATCGTTTCAACGGCGGCAAAGTCAAGTGGTCAGGGCAACGCGGGGGTTTTTGCTTCGAAAAGTAGCTGGTTGAGGCGCTGTGCGGGGGTTCGGAGGTTGAGGGTGGGGCGCGGTCGACGGTTCAGCTTCGCCGCGACCGCCTGAACCCCGACACGGCCTCTGGCGGGTCTCACAGATCGGGGCTATTGGGTCCCGTATCTGGCTGCTTTTTGTACTGGAGCCGGCCAAACCTTCAGGCAGCGACGCTACGCAAGCTCGCCGGTCAGTCTGATTGTGGTGCCCTTTACGGCGGACGTACCAGCCGGGGGGTCGGTTGCCTTGACGACAATGGCGAACTCGACTGTGTCCCACAGTCCGCTGTAGTCGAGTTTGAAGCCGAGGGCGGTCAGCGCTGCTTTGCCGTCCGCCCAGGACATGCCGACGACATTCGGCACGATCACCGGCTCGGGCCCGCGGGAGATGACCAGGGTGAGTGTGGCACCCTCGCGAATGGTTCCTTCCGGTACCTGCGCGGTGATGACGTCGCTCTCGGCCACCGTGTCGCTGTAGGTCTCTTCGCCGGAGACCACGAGCAGGTTCTTGCCGGCCAGAATGTCGGTGGCCTCGGCCACGGTCTTGCCGTCGACGTTCGGGATGGCCCCGAGCGAGACGACGAGGTTCACGGTCAGGCCTTCGAAATAGGCGCCCCCGGCCGAGACGTCGGCACCGTCGGACTCCTTGCTGGCCGACACGACCGACCCCTCGGGAACATCGCCGCTGAAGACGGGGTCGATACTGCCGACCACGGCTTTGAGGTCGGTAATGGCAGTGGATGCCGCCTCCTGCGACAATCCGGCCAGGGCCGGCAGGGTGACGGGTTGCAGCCCCTGGGAGACGATGATCGTGACGGTGCTGTCTTGCGGTACACGACTGCCGGCATCCGGATCGGTGCCGATGACAAGTCCCTCGGCGATGGTGGCGCTGAACGCACCGCCAAGCTCGGGAACCAGCCCCAGCCCGGTCAGCTGGGATGACGCAGCCTCGGGCGAGGCGGCGGCGAAGTCGGGGATGGACACGTCAGACCCGGGGCCAGAGCCGAAGTACCAACCGGTTCCGCCGAGGGCAGCGGCGAGGAGGATGACGAGGGCAAACAGCCAGAACCCGCGTCGTTTTCGTTTGTCGGCTTTCTTGCTCAGGAGGTCGCCGCTGTCGGGTGGATCGACCGGGCCGGTGCCGACCGGGTGGATGCCCAGCAGGGTCGCGGCGGGAGGTTTTGTGGGAGCGAGCTTGCCGCCGAGAACCTGCGTTTCGGCATCCGCGAGGGCGTTGGCACCGGTGCGCATACTGGCGGGTAACACCATGGTGGACTGCAGGGCAAGCTCCTGTGTGGCGTCGCGCACGAGCGCGCTCACATCGTGCAGCTGGTCGAGCATGACCCGCGCGTCCCGGGGACGGTCTTCGGGATCGCGCGCGGTGGCCCAGAGCACGAGTTCGTCGAGTTCGCGCGGGATGGCGGGAACCCGACTGCTCGGCATCGGCACGGTGTCGTTGGCGTGCTGGTAGGCGATCTGCATGGGCGCTTCACCCACGTAGGGCTGTTCGCCGGTGAGCATTTCGAAGGTCATGATGCCGAGGGCGTAGATGTCGCTGCGCGCATCGGCGATGCCGCGCGTGACGAGCTCGGGGGAGAGATAGGCGATGGTGCCGAGCAGCGCCTGGCCGGTCGCCGTGTTGTTGTTGACCGCGCGGGCCAGCCCGAAGTCGCTGATCTTGATGCGGCCGTCGTCGGCGAGCAGCACGTTCTCCGGCTTCACGTCGCGGTGCACGATGCCAGCCTTGTGGGCGGCGGCGAGGCCGCTGAGTACGGCTTCGAGAATGTCGAGGGTCTGCTCGGGGGTGAGCCGGCCGTAATCCTTGAGCAGGTCGCGCAGCGTGATGCCCGGCAGGTACTCCATGACGAGGTAGGCCATGTCGGCGTCCTGGCCCTGATCGAACACGTTGACAACGTTGGGGTGGGCCAGCCGCGCCGCCGACCGAGCCTCTTGAATGAAGCGGATCTTGAACGCGCTGTCGTCGGCGAGATGGCCGTGCATGATCTTGATCGCGACCCGCCGTTCGAGCCGCAGGTCGGTGGCGAGGTAGACCGTGGCCATGCCCCCGCGCGCGATGCGGGAGCGCACTTGATACCGGCCGTCGATTAGACGGCCGATCAGCGGGTCGGTCGAGGGAACGCTCACTCCTTGATTCTACGGAATTCGGTGGGGGCACCGACGCGCGGCGCGCAGAAACCGTCCCGGTCGGGGGTCACCGGGCCCCGCCGGGCCTGGACGGGTCAGCCGATTTGGCTGAGCCAGGCCCGCGCCGACGTTTCCCACTTGGCGTAGTGGTCAGGGTAGGCCGAAATTTGAACGGCTTGCGCCGCCTGGGTCACGGTCATTGACTCCCAGCCGGGAATGTCGAGCAGGCCGCGGGTCACATCCGGGTTCGGGTTGCTCGCCCCGCCGAAGAAGGCGAGGCTGGCTCGAACCGGGTCGAGTGCCTGCTCCGGGGTGCCCCAGCCGGCGCTCGGGCGCTGCTGGAACAGACCCAGGGAATCCCGGTCGCCGTAGTCGACGTTGCGCAGCCCCGATTCCTGGGCCGCTGCGGCCAGCGCGACGACGAGACCGGCATCGCTCACGCCCGCGCCTCGCCCGACCGACACGATCGTCTGGGCGTTCACGCGCATCTCGTCGGACATCGGGGTGATCACACCGGCGGTGGCCACGGTGATCGGTGCGGCAACCGCAGCAACGGATGCCGGTGGCCCGGTGACCGGGAGGGTCAACACCTGCCCCGGGTAGATGATGCTCGACCAGCCAAGACCATTGGCGTCGAGCACGGCCTGCACGCTCACCCCGGCTGCGTCGGCCACGGCCGTGATGGTCTCGCCCGAAGCGATCGTGTGCGTGGCCGCCGCTGCGGCGACCGGCGCCACGTGCACCGCCGACTCCATCGCCGGCGCTGCGGCCAGCAGAATAACCTGGCCGGGAAAGATGACGCTGCTCCCGGTCAGGCCGTTCGCCCCGAGAACATCGGTGGTCTTCAGCCCGTGGGCGGTGGCGATGCCGCTGATGGTGTCCCCGCTCTGCACGGTGTAGCTGCCAGCGGATGCCGCCGGCGCGACCGGCGCAACGGCTGGCGGAGCCGCCAGGGTCAGGGTCAAAACCTGGCCGGCAAAGATCAGGGCCCGGGAATCGAGACCGTTCAGCGCCAGCACGGCCGCCGTCGACAGGCCGAACCGGGCGGCGATACCGCTCACGGTGTCGCCGTCCACGACCGCGTACTGCGCCGGCGCGACCTGCACGGCGGCGACTGCGGCCACCGACAGAACGGGCGTCGTCTCGGCGAACTTCGATTTGAGGGGCTTCTTCGCCAAGGCCTGAGCCTGGGCGGGCGCGGCCAGATTGAGGCTGATCGCAAGGGTGCCCACGAGCACGATGGGTACGGTCAGCGAAGCGGGCTTCTTCGCCCGCTGTTTCGCAGCAGCAGCACCCTGCGCGCCGGATAAATCGGCAACGGTCGCTCCGCGCCCGGCGGGCGCCGCAGCATCCGTCGTATTCGTTTTCAGCCTGGTCGACATGGTGCTCCGTTCATTGTGCGCACACGGCCGATCCGTACCTCACGTTCGTACAGCATCGAGTCGCGTGCAGCAATCCCCACTCCGAGGTTTTCACAATTTAGAGGGGGAGTCAATTGAACGGGCGGCACGTATTAGCACTGATCACGACAAAAAAGCGGCCGAAGGTTTCACCGCAGCCCCAAATTATGGGAAGCTACAGGGGTGAGTGACGTGTCTTCAGAGCCCGAGTGGCTGACTATTCCTGCCCTTGTCAACCTGCTCGGAATGAGCCAGAGCCGCGTGCGGCACCTGATCGACGACAAGTACCTGCTGGCCATCCGGCGGGACAACGTCGTGTCGGTTCCGGCGCTGTTTCTGCGTGACGGTGCCCCCGTTCCCGAACTGCGCGGCACCCTGTTCGTGCTGGCCGACGACGGCTTCACTGACATGCAGGCTATGACCTGGCTGCTTGAGGTCGACGACAGCCTCGGCGTTCCCCCGATCGAGGCCCTCCGTGCCGGACGCAAGGCCGAAGTTCGTCGGGTCGCCCAGGCCCTGGCCTGACCAGCGCGGCCGAACAGCGCCCGCTCAGAACGCGCGGCGGGTGACCCGTTCGGTCAGGTCCAGCAGGTTCTGCCTGGCTTCGGCGCTGATCGGCGCGAACCGCAGCGACGCAATGGCCTCAGCGACCTGCGATTCGATGAGTGTCTCTACCCGGTCGACGGCACCGCTGGCGGTGATGAGCCGCTGCAGGGCAGCGATGCTGCCGGCATCGAGCGTGGGGTCACCGAGCTGAGCGTCGAGCGACGCGCGGTCGGCGTCGTCGAGCCGCTCCCGTGCCAGGGCGATCAGCACCGTGCGCTTGCCCTCGGTCAGGTCGTCACCGCTCGGTTTGCCGGTCACCGCGGCATCACCGAATACGCCGAGCAAGTCATCACGCAGCTGGTAGGCCATGCCGAGCGGCAGGCCGAATGCGCGCAGGGCGTTGAGCTGGGCGTCCGTGGCGCCGGCCAGCGCCGCCCCGATCACGAGCGGCGCCTGAACGCTGTACTTCGCCGATTTGTAGACGATCACCCGCAGGGCCCGGTCGAGCAGCTCCGCTTCCGGCTGGGCCAGCCAGGCGCGTTCCTCGAGAATATCGAGGTATTGTCCGGCAATGACCTCGGTGCGCATGTGGTTGAATTCCAGCCGCGCCCGCCGGGCCGAGACCCGATCGGTGAGGTCGTAGAGCGCCTCGTCGAGCAGCTCATCGCTCCAGCCGAGCAGCAGGTCGCCGAGCAGAATCGCCGACGCCCGCCCGAACGAGACCGGATCGCCGGCCCAGCCCTCATTCTCGTGCAAACGTTCGAACAGTTTATGAGCGCTCGGCGCACCGCGACGAGTGTCGGAATTATCGATGATGTCGTCGTGCACGAGCGCCGCGGCATGAAAAATCTCCAGTGCGCTGGCGGCCGACACCACCGCCTCCGGCCCCGCCGTCAGCCCGGTCGCGGGGGGTGCCAGGGCAGCGGATGCGCCCCCCCGGTCGACCGCGGAATCCGATGATGCGCTCACCGTCGGCTGGCCCGGCTCCGGTCGGGAATCCGGGGCCAGAATGCTCTGGGTACCCCAGTAACAAAACTGGGCCCTGAAGCGCTTTCCACCGCTGAGAAACTGCCGTGAGTAGTCGATTAGAGGAGCCAAATCAGAGCTGATCAGGGTCACAATTGGTTCGCGGGACATGAGGTACTCGTCGATGCGGGATTGAACCAGATCGACCAGGCGTTTGCTTTCGGGCACCCGTATAGCCTAGCCATCACGGCGGGGTTAGAATTGGGCAGTTAGATTTAACTGATTTGAGCTTGTCCGGTCGATTATGTCAACCCACCCGCTCGATCCCGTAACTGGAGGGAATGAGATGCCGCTTTCGGAACAGGAGCAGCGACTCCTTGAAGAGATGGAGCGAAGCCTCTATCACAACGATGCCGACTTCGTCGCCAGCGTTGGAGCGTCGAGGCTTCGTCCGAACTATCGTTCCATCGCGATCGGCGTTCTGCTCGCCGTCGCCGGCATCGTGGCACTCATCGCCGGAGTTGCCATCGCGCAGTTGTGGCTGGGGATTCTTGGCTTCATCGTCATGTTCGGTGGTGTGCTCATCGCTGTGACGCCCGGCAAGGCCATTCGGTCCGTACCTGGACCATCCGCTCCCGGTCGTCGCCCGGCGCAAGCCAAGTCAAACCAGGGCTTCATGGATCGCCTCAATGATCGGTGGGATCGTCGTCAAGACGGTCAGTAACTCGACCGTTTCGAAACCCGGCCCCTCCATCGGGCTCCCATAACTCCATAGAAAAGCTGTTTCGCAGGGCCGATCATCTGATCGGCCCTTTTTTTATGCCCAAAACCAGGGCGGCGTCAGGTTTTTTGATGAAACACGCTCCATTTTCCTCCACTGGCAGATCGCAGTGAATTCGGGAATAAATCATGACAAATCGCGAAAATAGTCGCTAAATCTTAGGTTGGTGGTTGAAGGTGGAGTAAAGTGGAGTAAGACCTGAATCTGGCCGGAAGAAAGGGGTGGTGCGTGTTCCTTGGTACCTACGCCCCCCGGCTCGACGAAAAAGGTCGCATCATTCTTCCCGCGAAGTTTCGGGACGAACTCTCCACCGGCGTGGTGATGACGCGGGGACAGGAACACTGCATCTACGTGTTCAGCACCCGCGAATTCGAGACTCTGCACGACAAGATCCGCCAGGCTCCGGTCACGAGCAAGCAAGCGCGCGACTACCTCCGGGTGTTCCTGTCCGGGGCGAGTTCAGAAACGCCGGACAAACAAAACCGCGTCACCATCCCCGGCAACCTGCGCAGCTATGCGGGGCTTGACCGGGAACTGACCGTCATCGGTGCTGGCAGCCGTGTCGAGATTTGGGACAGCGAAGCGTGGGCCACGTACCTCGCCGAGCAGGAAACCTCGTACGCCAACACGACGGAGGAGGTGATTCCGGGACTCTTCTAGCCCCTGACGTCTGACTCCCAGCCGTTTTTGCCCTGACACACTTCCCCGGTGCCAGGACGAAATGGAGGGGAATCAGGCCTCACGGACTTTCCCGGCATTATGGCCAGCAACAATATTCCCAGCAATGAAATCCACACCCCGGTGCTGCTCGAACGCTGCGTCGAACTGCTCGCACCCGCGCTGGAACGGCCCGGCGCCGTGCTCGTCGACGCGACACTCGGCATGGGCGGCCACGCCGAAGCGATTCTGTCGCGCTTTCCCGACCTGACTCTCGTTGGCCTCGACCGCGACACCGAGGCCCTCGCCATCGCCGAGGAACGCCTCAAAGGTTTCGCAGGCCGGGTACACCTCGTGCACACCGTCTATGACGGCATCGGCGAGGCCCTCGACGGCCTCGGCATCACCGAGGTCGCCGGCATACTGTTCGACCTCGGCGTCTCCTCCCTGCAGATCGACCGCGTCGAACGCGGCTTCTCCTACTCCAAGGATGCCCCGCTCGACATGCGCATGGACGGCACCGCCGGCCTGACCGCTGAGAGCATCCTCGCCGATTACAGCGAACGCGATCTCAAACGCATCTTTCAGGACTACGGCGAGGAAAAACTGTCCGCGCGCTACGCGAAAGCCATCGTCGAAGCTCGCGAAACGACGCCCTTCGTGCGGTCGGCCCAGCTCGTCGACGTGATCACCAAGGCCACCCCGGTCGCCATCCAGCGACTCGGTCACCCGGCCAAACGGGTGTTCCAGGCCCTGCGCATCGAGGTCAACCAGGAATTGGCCGTGCTCGAACGTGCCATTCCCGCCGCGCTCGACCGGGTCGCCGTCGGCGGTCGCATCGTCGTCATGGCCTACCAGTCGCTCGAGGATCGCATCGTCAAGCGTGCCCTCGCCGCGGCATCCGGTTCAACGGCACCCGCCGGGCTTCCGGTGGAACTGCCCGAACACAAACCGCTCTTTTCCCTGCTTCTGCGCGGTGCCGAACTGGCGTCCGACGAAGAAAAGGCACTCAACCCCCGCGCGACGCCGGTTCGGCTGCGCGCCGCTGAAAGACTGAGAAGGGCCGCCGCATGAGCGACAACCTGGCACGCGCGTTCATCGAACACGAGTCGAGTGAACGTGAACCGTTCGCTGCGCCGGCCCGCCGCGGCTTTCGACTCGTCGCGCCCGCCCCGAGCCGCCGGGCCCGGCCGCGCATCTTCTACGCCCTCACCGCGGTGGCCGGCATGGCCGCAATCATCGTCGCGCAGCTGCTGCTCAGCGTCGGAATCTCCCAGGGCGCCTACGAGATTTCCAGCCTGCAGTCGAGCCAGTCCGAGCTGGGCCGCACGGCCGCAAGCGTGAGCGAAGACCTGGTGCGGGTGTCGTCCCCGCAAAGCCTGGCCGCCAACGCCGAGGCACTCGGTATGGTCACCAACTCCAACCCCGTCTACCTGCGCCTGTCCAACGGCGCTGTTTCGGGCGCTCCGGCCTCGGCGTCGGGTTCGCAGGCCGGAGCGGCCAGCCTCGTGCCCAACGCCTTGTTGACCGGCAGTACGCTGCTCACCCAGCTTCCCGATGACGCGGCCGCGACGAGCGGTGCCGTGACGATCACGAGCGCCCCGGTAGTTCCTGCGGGACTCGCGGCACCCACTACCCGATAGTTTGCTCGAGTCGACCATGATGGGCAGATGAGCGTGCGCAACAGCAGTGCCCGTACGACCGGCACCCGAAGCAACCCGACCAATTCCCGGTCCAGCCGTCGCCGCACCTTCTTCACCGTGGCTGTGCTGTTCGCGGTGATCGGCGTGTTCCTGGTGCGGCTCGTGGATATTCAGGTGGTGCAGGCCGATTCGCTCACCGCCGACTCCGTGGGAAACCGCTCGGTCGGTCAGGTCGTCTACGGTTCCCGGGGCGAGATCGTCGACGCCAACGGCGTCGTACTGGCCGGAACGGTCATGCGCTACAACATCACCATGTCCCCGGTGAACGCGACGCCGTTCAAGCGCATCGTCGACGGTGAGAAGGTGGAGATCTCGGTGGCTGAGGCCGCTGCCGAAATCGGTGCGGCGACCGGCCAGACCGGTGATGCCATCTTGTTGACCTTGTCGACGGCACTCGAAGCGAACGCCAAGGCGAACTTCGCTTATATCGCCCAGAAGGTCGACGTCGACGTGTTGCGCGCCGTGCAGGACCTCCACATTCCGTGGACCTACTCCGAGAACAGCCCGAGCCGGGTATACCCGAACGGAGCCGTCGCCGGAAACGTGCTCGGTTTTCTGTCGGGGGAGGGGGTGCCGCAGGCCGGCCTGGAGTCCGGGCAGGATGCCTGCCTGGCCTCCACGAATGGCTCGGAAACCTATGAGAAGGGTGCCGACGGGGTGCGCATCCCCGGCAGCAGCGTCACGAGCACCGCAGCGGTCGACGGCGGTGACGTCGTCACCACCATCGACTCCGACCTGCAGTGGTTCGTGCAGCAGACCCTCGCGGCGCGGGCGCAGGAGACCGGGGCGGCCTGGGCGACCGCGGTCGTGCAGGACGCCAAGACCGGCAAGCTTCTCGCCGTGGCCGACTATCCCTCGGTCGACCCGAACAACGTCGGCGGCACCGAGAACCCCGACGATCGCGGTTCGCGCGCGTTCACGCAGTCCTTCGAACCCGGCTCGACCTTCAAGGCGCTCACCGCGGCATCCGTTCTTGATGCCGGCGTCGCAACGCTCGGAACGGGTGTCGTGGCGCCGTACCGCTATCTGCCGTCTAACGGCGCCAACATCAACGACAGCCACTCACACCCCGACCAACAGATGACCATGACGGGTGTGCTGATCGACTCCAGCAACACCGGCATGTCCAAGTTCGGCGAACTGCTCACCGATCAGCAGCGCTACGACTACATGAAAGCCTTCGGCGTCGGCAGCACCACCGAAACCGGGTTCCCCCGCGAAGATGGCGGAATCCTGCATCCCGCCGGCGAGTGGGACAACCAGACCAGCTACGCGACCATGTTCGGGCAGGGGCTGACCACGACGGCCCTGCAGGTCTCGAGCATGTACCAGACCATCGCCAACGACGGCGTGCGGATGCCGGTGCAACTGGTGGAAGGCTGCCGCCAGTCCGACGGCACTGTGACCAACGTGCCGGATGCGACCGGCACCCGGGTGCTGTCGGAGAGCGCGGCGAACGACACGAGCGACATACTCGAAATGGTGTACCAGAAGAGCTGGGTACAGAGTAAGTGGAATATCCCGGGGTATCGCGTCGCGGCCAAAACCGGAACCGCGCAGATGCCCGACGGCAAGGGCGGGTACTCCAACGGGTATCTGGTCTCGGTATCGGGCTTCGCTCCCGCCGACGATCCGCAGTATGTCGTCTCGGTCAGCATCGCCGACCCTGTTAAACTGAATACGTCTGCCGCACCGGCTCCGGTCTTCCAGGAGATCATGAGCCAGGTGTTGAAAAAGTACCGGGCGGTTCCCTCGGGCGCGACTGCGCCTGACCTCCCTTCCACCTGGTAAGAAAGCGAGCCCTGCGTGTCTGAATTGGCGCCGTCGGCTCTCCGTCCCGAGCACCCCGTTCCGCGGTCGTTGTCGGGATTGGTTGCCGAATTTGATCTAGAACTACGTGGAGACATCGACGGTCTCGAAGTCACCGGTGTGAGCCTGAGCTCGCGCACGGTGCAGCCAGGCGACCTCTACGTCGGCGTCCCCGGCCAGCACCGGCACGGCGCGGCCTTCGCCGAGGCCGCCGCCGAGGCCGGAGCGGTGGCCATCCTGACCGATGAGGCCGGCGTGTCGCTCGCTGCAGCCAGCGGTCTGCCCGTGCTCGTGACACCGGATGCCCGCGCCGCGCTCGGCGCTGTCGCCGCCTGGGTCTACCGCACCGCCGACAACCCGGCGACCCTGTTCGCCGTCACGGGCACGAACGGAAAAACCAGCGTCGTCTACCTGCTCTTCGGCATCCTGAACCAGCTCGGCGTCGTCTCGGGGCTGACCTCCACTGCGGAACGCCGCATCGGCGACCTCGCCGTCACGAGTGCGCTGACCACCCCGGAGGCCAGTGAGCTGCACGCACTGCTGGCCCGCATGAACGAAGCTGAGGTGCGCGCCGTCGGCATCGAGGTGTCGGCGCAGGCGCTGAGCCGTTACCGGGTCGACGGCCTTGTTTTCGACGTCGCCGCGTTCACCAACCTCAGCCACGACCACCTCGATGACTACGCGGCGATGGACGACTACTTCCAGGCCAAGCTCGAGCTGTTCCAGCCCGACCGATCACACCGCGGCGTCGTCACCGTCGATACCGACTGGGGCCGGCGCCTCGCCGACGAGTGTCGCATCCCGGTGACGACCATCACCAATCGGGCCGATGTGGACGCCGACTGGCGCATGACCGTGGTCGGTGAATCCGCCAGCCACACCGAGTTCATACTCGACGGCCCCGACGGTCGCCGCCTGCACACCCGGGTGCCGCTGCTCGGCTGGTACATGGCCGCCAACGCCGCCCTGGCCATCGTCATGCTCGTCGAGAGCGGGTTCGACCTCGACGCGATCGCGCACACGCTCCGTCGGGACGGCGGCATCGTGGCTTTCATCCCTGGGCGCGCGGAGCGTATCTCCGGCGATCGAGGCCCGCTCGTCTACATCGACTACGGCCACAGCCCCGACGCTTTTCTCAACACGCTCGCGGCCCTGCGCAAATTCACCCCGGGCAAGCTCATCATGCTGTTCGGCGCCGACGGTGACCGCGACACCACGAAACGCGCCGATATGGGTCGCATTGCCGCCCAGGGCAGCGATATCGTGGTCGTGACCGACTTTCACCCGCGATTCGAAGATGCCGCGAGCATCCGTGCCGTGCTGCTGGCGGCAGCGCGCGACGCCGTGCCAGACGGCGAGTTCTACGAAGTGGCCAACCCGCGTGCGGCATTCCGCACGGCGTTGTCACTCGCACACGAAGGAGACACCATTTTGTACGCCGGCCCAGGCCACGAGGATTACCACGAGGTACAAGGCGTGAAATTGCCGTATTCGGCCAGAGAAGATTCCCGCCAGGCACTGCGCGACGCAGGGTGGCTGTAAATGATCGCCCTCTCCCTGGCCGAGATGAGCCAGGCCGTCGACGGTGCGCTGCACCTCACCGCCGGCGCTGCACACACCGACCTCGTCGACGGTTCGGTGCAGACTGACTCTCGGCTGATCGAACCCGGCTCCATCTTCGTCGCCAAGCCCGGAGCGGTCACCGATGGGCACCTGTTCGCGCCCATCGCCGCTGAGCGCGGTGCCGCACTGCTCATCGTTGAACGACTGCTCGACCTGCCGGTGACCCAGATCGTCGTCACCGATGCTGTCGCCGCGCTCGGCGACCTGGCCGCCGCGGTCGTCGCGCGGGTGCGCGCAGCCGGAGCGCTCAAAATTGTGGCCGTCACCGGGTCCAACGGCAAGACCACGACGAAGAACCTGCTGCGCAGCATGCTCGAACGGGTCGGTCCCACCGTCGCCCCACGCGGATCCTTCAACAACCAGGTCGGCGCGCCGATGACGATGCTCGAAGTGACCGCCGACACCCGGTTCCTCGTGATCGAGATGGGTGCCAGCAGCGAAGGCGCCATCGCGCACCTCGTGCGCCTGGCCCGGCCCGACGTCGGCATCGTGCTCACCATCGGGCTCGCCCACGCCGGCGAGTTCGGCGACCTCGACGCCACCGTGCGCGCCAAGTCGGAGATGGTCACCGACCTTCTCGAAACGGATGTCGCGGTGCTGAACGCCGACGACCCGCGCGTCGCGCAGATGGCCGCGCTCACCCCCGCCCGCGTCGTTCGCTTCGGCGAGTATGGCCAGGTCGACGTGCGCGCGAGCGACCTGCACCCCGGACGCACCGGTACCACTTTCACCCTGCACCTCGCCGACGGGCAGAGCGCCCCGGTCGCCTTCCCGGTGCTCGGCGAGCACCACGTCATGAACGCGCTGGCTGCCGCCGCCGCCGCCGAGGTACTCGGGGTGTCGTTGACGAACATCGTCGCCGCACTCGAAGCGACCACCAGGGCCGAACGCTGGCGCATGGAGGTGCTCGGCGGTAAAGACGATGTCACCGTTATCAACGACGCCTACAACGCGAGCCCCGACTCGATGAGCGCCGCACTGAAGACGCTCGCCCAGATCGGCACCCCCGGCCGACGCACCATCGCGGTGCTCGGTGAGATGGCCGAACTCGGAGAACTGGCCGGTGAGGAGCACGATCGCATCGGCCTGCTCGCCGTACGTCTGAACATCTCCCAGATGATCGTGGTGGGTCAGGGTGCGCGTCGCATGCACATCAGCACCATCAACGAGGGATCCTGGGACGGCGAATCGGCCTATGTCGACACGCCGGACGAAGCCTTCGAACTGGTGCGCAACAGCGTGAATCCGGGAGATACGGTACTGGTGAAATCGTCCAATTCCGCGGGTCTGCGATTTCTCGGCGATCGACTGGGAGACTTGTTCTCGTGAGAGTCCTTCTGCTGTCCGGCGCGTTCTCCCTCGCGTTCACGCTGTTTCTGACGCCGCTGTTCATCCGACTGTTCAAGAAATTCGGCTGGGGCCAGTTCATTCGCGACGACGGCCCCAAAAGCCACCACGCCAAACGCGGCACCGCCACCATGGGCGGCATCATCATCATCCTGGGCGTTCTGATTAGCTATTTCACCGCCATGCTGATCGAACAACGACCGTTCACGCCGTCGCCGCTGCTCGTACTGTTCATGATGGTCGGCCTCGGACTGGTCGGCTTTCTCGACGACTTCCTCAAAACCCGCAATCAGCGCAGCCTCGGCCTCGGCGGCTGGTCCAAGGTGCTCGGGCAGGTCATCGTCGCCGGTGCCTTCGGCATCCTCTCCCTACAATTCGCCGACCGCAACGGCCAGACTCCGGCATCGACCAGCATTTCGTTCATTCGCGACCTGCCGCTCGACTTCATGAAACTCGGCACCACTATCGGCGTCGCCGTGTTCCTGCTCTGGATCTGCCTGATTGTCGCCTCGACCTCGAACGGCGTCAACGTCGCCGACGGTCTCGACGGCCTCGCCACCGGGGCCTCAATTTTCGCCATCGGATCCTTCGTCGTGATCGGCTTCTGGCAGTCCAACCAGAGCTGCTTCGGAGGAGCGGATGCCGCCGACCAGTACAAGTGCTACCTCGGCCCCGACTCATTCGACCTCGCCATCGTGGCCGCGACCATCGTCGGCGGCCTGATCGGCTTTCTCTGGTGGAACACCTCACCGGCGAAGATCTTCCTCGGCGACACCGGTTCGCTCGCCCTCGGCGGCGCCCTGGCCGCCCTGGCGATCCTCAGCCGCACCGAACTGCTCCTCGTGCTCATCGGCGGCCTGTTCGTGATGGAAGCCGGATCGGTGATCGTGCAGCGCATCTACTTCAAAATCACTCACGGTAAACGCATCTTCCTGATGAGTCCGATCCATCATCATTTCGAACTCAAGGGCTGGGCCGAAGTCACCGTCGTCGTGCGGTTCTGGATCATCGGCGGACTGCTCGTCGCCGCCGGCGTCGGTTCGTTCTACCTCGAATGGCTGTCGCGCTAGTGAGTGTTGACGCTGCCTCACCCGACCGTCTGGATTTGCTCACCAGCTGGCACGCCGACTGGAGCGGTCTGCGCGTGGCCGTCCTTGGCCTCGGCGTGACGGGTTTCGCCGCCGCCGACACCCTCGCCGAACTCGGCGCCAACGTGCTCGTTCTGGCCTCACCCGGACCCGACGAACGGTTCGACCTGCTCGACGTGCTGGGGGTGCCGTTCGTGCAGGCTGACCTGCGCGAGGTGCCTGCGGAGCTCGCGGCGCAGCATCCGGAGGTCATCATCGTCTCGCCCGGCTTCCATCCCGACCACCCGCTGCTCAACTGGGCGGCCGCACACGACGTGCCGGTCTGGGGCGACATCGAACTAGCCTGGCGGCTGCGCGACAAGGTCGGTGCTCCGGCCGAGTGGATGCTGGTGACCGGCACCAACGGCAAGACCACCACCGTGCAGCTCACCGCCACCATGCTCGCCGCCCACGGCAGCCGCGTCGCCCCCTGCGGCAACATCGGTGTGCCCGTACTCGACGCCATTCGTGACCCACAGGGCTGGGACGTGCTCGTCGTTGAACTCTCGAGCTACCAACTGCACCACCTGCCGCAGAGCGGACCGGGTGCTCTGGCACCCTGGGCCAGCCTCTGCCTCAACGTCGCCGACGACCACCTCGACTGGCACGGTTCCGCCGCCGCCTATCGCGCCGCCAAAGCCAAGGTGTACCTGAACACCGCCGTCGCCTGCGTCTACAACACGGCGGATGCCGCGACCCTCACGATGGTGCAGGAGGCCGACGTTCAGGACGGCGCGCGGGCGATTGGGTTCGGCCTCGGCGTGCCCGGACCGAGCGAACTGGGCATCGTCGACGGTATCGTCTGTGATCGGGCCTTTCTCGAGGACCGGTTCGAACGCGCCCTCGAGCTGACCACCGTGCCGCACCTCGTCGAGGCCGGCCTCGGTGCCCCGCACGTGATCATGGACGTGCTCGCCGCGAGCGCCCTGGCGCGGTCGTACGGGGTGTTGCCGGCCACCATCCACACGGCGTTGGAAGACTTCCACCTCGACGCGCACCGCATCGAAACCGTCGCCGTCGGCGACGGCGTGGAATGGGTCGACGACTCCAAGGCCACCAACCCGCACGCCGCCGACGCCTCCCTCGCTGCCTACGAGTCGGTCGTCTGGCTGGTCGGCGGGCTGCTCAAGGGCGTCGACATCGACGAGCTCGTGCAGAAACACGTCGGTCGCCTGCGCGGCGCGATCATCATCGGCGTCGATCGCCTGGCATTGCGCGAGGCATTCGCGCGACACGCCCCCGACCTGACCGTGTTCGAGATCGACCCGGACGACACTGGATCGAACAGCAGCGGATCGAACGGTACCGAAGCGGTGATGACGGCGGCGGTGCGCTTGGCAGCTCGAATCGCCAGGGCCGGTGACACGGTGCTGCTCGCACCGGCGGCCGCGTCGATGGACCAGTTCGAGAGTTACGCCGAACGCGGCCGGCTTTTCAATCAGGCAGTACACGAACTTCTAGGCAGGTGACGCGGATGGTACAGGTGCCGCGCAACCCCGCTTCGCGTAACCCCGTCTCGCGCCCCTCCGCCGGGCGCCTCGGGCCGGTGGCTCACCAACCGGGCAGCACGCCGTCTCGCGTTTCCCGACCCACCCCCGGGGCGCGCCAGGCTGCAGGCGGGCGGCCGTTCGCCGCACCCACGAAACCGGCGGCGGAGCACACCCCGGCCGGGCCGCAGGTTCGCATCAACCTGGGTCGGGTGTTCAAAGCCGAAGGCGGCAACTACTTTCTGCTGCTCGGCACCACCCTGTTCCTGGTCATTTTCGGTCTCGTCATGGTGCTGTCCTCGTCGTCGGTGGACTCCTTTCTGGCCGACATGGGCTTCTTCGGCGGGCTGCTGCGGCAGGGCATGTTCGCCCTGATCGGCATCCCGCTCATGCTCGTCGTCAGCCGCCTGCCGCTCGCCTTCTGGCAGCGCGTGGCCTGGCCGTCGCTCGTGATCACCTGTTTTCTGCAGTTTCTGGTCGTGGCGACCGGGCTCGGACGCGGCACCGGAGGCAATACCAACTGGCTGAACATCTTCGGGATCCAGTTCCAGCCGTCTGAGGGCATCAAGGTGGCCCTGGTCATTTGGCTCGGCGTGATCCTCTCAAAAAAACAGCACCAGCTCGACGACTGGAAGCACGTGTTCATCCCGGTGTTCGGGGTCGGCGGCAGCGCGGTGCTGCTCGTCATGATCGGCGGTGACCTCGGCACGGTGATGATCATGGCCGGCATCCTGTTCGGGGCGCTGTTCTTCGCCGGAGTCAAGCTGCGCCTGCTCGCTGTGCCACTGCTGATCGGGGTTGGCGGTGCCGTCGTGCTGGCCATCGCGAGCCCCAACCGGCTGACCCGCATCATGAGTTTTCTCAACGAGGGCTGCACCGAGCTGAGTGGGGAGATTTCGCAGAGCTGCTGGCAGCCCCTGCACGGCACCTGGGCGCTGGCCAACGGGGGAGTGCTCGGTGTGGGCCTTGGCAACTCCAAGGCCAAATGGTCGTGGCTGCCGGCTGCCGACAACGACTACATCTTCGCCATCATCGGCGAGGAACTCGGCCTGATCGGCTGCGTCGTAGTGCTCGGCATGTTCATCCTGCTGGCCTTCGCTTTCCTCCGCATCATGCGCACGGCAACGACCGTGCAGGCGAAGGTCTCGACCGCCGCCGCCATGGTTTGGATCATCGGCCAGGCCTTCGTCAACATCGGCGTCGTGCTCGGAGTGTTCCCCGTGCTCGGGGTGCCGCTGCCGCTCATCTCGGCCGGTGGTACCGCTCTGCTCACCACCCTCGTCGCGATCGGCATCGTACTGTCCTTTGCCCGCGGCGACCGTTCGAGCGAACCCCCCAACGACTTCATCGAGGCTGACCGGGCATGACCACGTACCTTTTGGCAGGCGGCGGAACCGCCGGCCACGTCAACCCCCTGCTCGCGGTCGCCGACCGCATCCGTGCGCGTGAAGCGGATGCCACGGTCCTCGTTCTCGGCACCAGTGAGGGTCTCGAGGCGCGCCTGGTGCCGGCCCGCGGCTATGAGCTCATCGTCGTACCCCGGGTTCCGTTTCCGCGCCGGCCGAACGCGGCCGCCGTACGTTTTCTGCCGCGCTTCGCCGCCGCGGTGAACGCCGTCGCGCAGGTTCTGCGCTCGCGTCACGTCGATGTGGTGGTCGGCTTCGGCGGTTACGTCTCGACGCCCGCCTACCTCGCCGCCCGGCGGGCCGGGGTGCCGATCGTCATCCACGAGGCCAACGCCAAGCCGGGGCTGGCCAACAAGCTCGGTGCCCGGCTGACCCGGCATGTCGGTGTCGCCTTCGACGGCACCCCCATTCGGCACGCCCGGTTCGTCGGCATGCCATTGCGGCCCGAAATCGAAGAACTCGACCGTTCGTCGACCCGCGATGCGGCGCTCGGGTTCTTCAATCTCAGTGTGCACCGACCCGTGTTGCTCGTCACCGGCGGCTCGCTCGGCGCACGCCGACTCAACGCCACCATGGTCGAGTGCGCCCCCGCTCTCGCCGCCGCCGGCTGGCAGGTGCTCCACATCACCGGCCTCAAAGCTGAGGTGGTCGACCCCGGTCTGCCCGACTATCACCTGGTCGCGTATTGCGACCGGATGGACCTCGCTCTCGCCGCAGCCGATTTTGCCGTGACCCGAGCGGGTGCGGCGACGGTCAGCGAACTGTGTGCGCTCGGCATCCCCGCCGTGTACGTGCCCTACCCGGTCGGCAACGGGGAGCAACGCTTCAATGCCTCGCCTGTGCTGGCAGCCGGAGGGGGCCTGCTGGTCGACGACGCCGACTTCGTGCCGGCCTGGGTTCAGGGTGAGCTGGTGACATTGTTGGGTGACCGGGCGAAGGTGGCGGCTATGGCGCGGGGAGCGGCATCCGTTGGTGTGCGCGACGGAACGGCCCGCATGCTCGACCTCGTTCACGGCGCCCTCGCGTCGCCGCGCGAGCGGCCGCACGCGTAACGTAGTGCCCGCACGACCTGTTTTATTGGCTGCACATTTACTAGCCGACATCTGTTGGCTGCAATCGAGAAGAGCGCACCACCGTGATCAAACCAGACCTCACCCTCACCATCCCCGACCAGCTCGGACGTGTGCACTTCGTGGGCATCGGCGGATCCGGTATGAGCGGCATCGCCCGCCTCTTTCTCAACCGTGGCTACACCGTCACCGGCTCTGACGCGAAGGAATCGCCCAACGTGCAGGCGCTGCGCGACCTCGGTGCCACCGTGTTCATCGGGCACGACGCGGCCAACGTCGGCGCGGCTGACACTCTCGTCGTCACCGGCGCCCTCTGGCAGGACAACCCCGAGTACGTGCTCGCGAATGAACGCGGACTTCCGGTGCTGCACCGCGCCCAGGCCCTGGCCTGGCTCATTCGGGACCAGCGCCTGGTAGCGGTGGCTGGCGCGCACGGCAAGACCACGTCGACCGGCATGATCGTCACCGGGCTGCTCGGCCTCGGCCAGGACCCGAGCTTCGTCAACGGCGGCGTGATCGAATCCCTCGGGGTCAGCTCCGCGGGCGGCGCCGACGACCTGTTTGTGGTCGAAGCAGACGAATCCGACGGCTCCTTTCTGCTGTACCACACAGCGGTTGCGCTGGTCACGAACGTCGACCCCGACCACCTCGACCACTACGGCTCGCTCGAAGCGTTCGAGGCCGCCTTCGTCGAATTCAGCCGCAAGGCGACCGAACTCGTCGTCATCTCCTCCG
This sequence comes from Cryobacterium sp. TMT1-3, assembly GCF_004402315.1. Classification (NCBI taxonomy): domain Bacteria; kingdom Bacillati; phylum Actinomycetota; class Actinomycetes; order Micrococcales; family Microbacteriaceae; genus Cryobacterium; species Cryobacterium sp. TMT1-3. Next base: position 101,003 of record NZ_SOFW01000022.1, on the reverse strand, counting down.
ACGATGTCGGCGCTGTGCGGGTCACCGAGGCGATCACAGCAGCGGATGCCGCGGCCCGCGTGATCACGTTCGGCGAGCACCCGGATTCCACCGTTCGGGTGCACTCCATCACCACGACCGGGCCGGTGAGCTTCAGCGTCGCCTGGCAGGGCCAGGATTACAGCGCCACCCTGCGCATCCCCGGCAAGCACAACGCCATCAACGCGGCCGGAGCCTTCGCCGTGCTGGTCGGCCTCGGCTTCGACCCGGTGGCCAGCCTCGACTCCATCGCCGGATTCGGCGGCACCCAGCGTCGGTTCGAACTGCACGGCACGGTCGGCGGCGTCAGCGTCTACGACGACTACGCCCACCACCCGACCGAGGTCGCCGCAGCCCTCGCCGCGGCCCGTACAGTCGTGGGTGAGGGCCGCATCATCGCGGTGCACCAGCCGCACCTGTACAGCCGCACCCGGCTGTTCGCCCAGGAATTCGCCGACACCCTCGAGGCCTCGGCAGACCAGACCATCGTGCTCGCCGTCTACGGCGCCCGCGAAGACCCGGAGCCCGGCGTCACCGGTGCGCTCGTCTCGGAAAAGTTCCGCGACCCGTCCCACGTCGCCTACGTGCCCGACTGGCAGGATGCCGCCGACTACCTGGCCAGCATCGCCCGCGACGGTGATTTCGTCGTGACCCTCGGCTGCGGCGACGTCAACCGCATCGTGCCGCAGCTGCTCGCCGCCCTCGAAACGGTTCGCGGATGAGGCGACGGTGAGGCGGCCGGCCGGCTTCGACCGCCCGGCGCAGCCGCCGCCCGAGCCGGCCCGGCCGGCGATTTCGGCGGCAAAACGGGCCGCGACAGCGGCCGATAAAGCGGGAGCGAAGGCGCCGCGCACCAAGCCGACGCCCGAGCCGCGGCCCTCGCCTGACGCTTCTGCACCGACGGTGCGGCCGCCGAAGACGACGCAGCCCGGCGGGACGCAGCCCGGCGGGACGCAGCCCGGCGGGACGCAGCCCGGTACGACGAAGCCCGATGCGACGAAGCCCAAGCGCGCGCGCCGCGGCGGCGGCACCGACCCTGCCCGCACGCCGAGAGCCTTCGACCCCTCGGACACGACGACGGAACCGATCCTGCTCACCGGGGGAGGCGCATCCGCTTCGCCGATCACGGTTGTTCCCACGCCGACGCTGCGGCCGACTGCTTCTGCGGTACCGGCAGCGAGGGCCGAGCCGGCCACGAGAGCCGAGCCGGCCACGAAGGCGGAGCCGACGACACAGCGGTCCGGCGGCACGGCGGGCGCGCGAGCGGCCCGGTCGGTGCTGCGGGCGGCGCAGCGTACCCGTAAGCGATTCGAACGCGCCGAGGTGCGCCGGTTCACCGGGCGCGCCCGGCGGCGGCGCACCGCGTGGATCGTCGGTCTCAGCTCGATCGTGCTCGCCTTCGGCCTCATCATCGGTGCGGCCTACTCACCCCTGATGGCCCTGCGCACGATCGAGGTCGTCGGAACCAGCCGCATCCCGGCGACGGACGTCTCGGCCGCCCTCGCCGACCAACTCGGAACCCCGCTGCCGCTCATCGATGCCGACGTGGTCAAGGGTGCGCTGTCGCAGTTCACGCTCATCCAGAGTTACGTCACCGAGAGCCGCCCGCCCGGCACACTGGTGGTGCGCATCATCGAGCGGGTGCCCGTGGGGGTGCTGGCCGGCCCGACCGGATTCGACCTGGTCGATGCCGCCGGCGTTGTCATCGCGACAACGCCGGAACGCACCGTGGGGTACCCGCTGGTCGACGCGCCGGACGGCATCGACAGCGCGGGGTTCAAGGCCGCCGCTGCGGTGCTCGCCGTGCTGCCGGACAGCATCCGTGTTCAATTGGATTCGGTGACCGCCGTCACCACGGACGACGTCACCCTGAGCCTGCTTGGCGGGGAACGGGTGGTCTGGGGCAGCCCGGAGAAATCTGAGTACAAAGCGGTCGTGCTCGCGGCCCTGCTCATCGGTCACCCGGCCGGCACCGTCAATGAGTACGACGTCTCCTCACCCGACAGCGCCGTACTGCGTTAGTCGCGGCGACTGCGATGGCGCCCGCTTTCGGCAGCCGCTACCGGATTCGCGTAGCGGCTGCCATTCTGGGTGCGGTCACGATCAGTGCGGCAGAGATTCGGCGAGTTCTTCGCGACACGCGGGCGCGCCTCCCCAGCGACGCGCCGGGTCCGCATACTTTCGTAATCAGGAATTGCATACTCAGCATAACTTTAAACTTCGACTAGAGGTTTAGAGTTCCACCCGGAGGCCGGACGTGTCAAACAATCAAAATTATCTAGCCGTCATCAAGGTTGTCGGCATCGGCGGTGGTGGCGTCAACGCCGTCAACCGCATGATCGAACTTGGCCTCCGCGGTGTCGAGTTCATCGCCATCAATACGGATGCCCAGGCTCTGCTTATGAGCGACGCCGACGTCAAACTCGACGTCGGTCGCGACCTCACCCGCGGCCTCGGTGCCGGCGCAGACCCCGAAGTGGGTCGCCGCGCAGCCGAGGATCACGCCGAGGAGATCGAAGAGGCCCTTGCCGGGGCTGACATGGTCTTCGTTACCGCGGGAGAGGGTGGTGGAACCGGAACCGGTGGCGCCCCCGTCGTCGCCCGCATCGCCAAGTCGATCGGTGCTCTCACCATCGGTGTGGTCACCAAGCCCTTCGGCTTCGAGGGCAAGCGTCGCCAGGCGCAGGCCGAAACCGGTGTCGCTTCGCTCAAGAACGAGGTTGACACCCTCATCGTCGTGCCCAACGACCGTCTGCTCGAGATCAGCGACCGCGGCATCAGCATGCTCGAAGCCTTCGCGACCGCCGACCAGGTGCTTCTCGCCGGTGTGCAGGGCATCACCGACCTGATCACCACCCCCGGCCTGATCAACCTCGACTTCGCCGACGTCAAATCGGTCATGCAGGGCGCCGGATCGGCCCTCATGGGCATCGGCTCGGCTCGCGGGGCCGACCGGGCGATCAAGGCGGCCGAACTCGCCGTCGCGTCGCCCCTGCTCGAGGCATCGATCGACGGCGCTCACGGAGTGCTCCTGTCCATCCAGGGCGGATCCAACCTCGGTATCTTCGAAATCAACGACGCGGCTCGCCTCGTGCAAGAGGCTGTGCACCCCGAAGCCAACATCATCTTCGGTGCCGTCATCGACGACACCCTCGGTGATGAGGTGCGGGTCACGGTCATCGCCGCCGGCTTCGACGGCGGAGAGCCCGGTGCCAAGGCGGTCGAGGTGCGGCGCGCCGACCTCGTCGCGGCAGGCATCGCTGCCGGTGCCGGAACGGCGGCGGCCGGAGCATCCGCTGGCAGCGCTGCCGGAGCCCCGTCGACCGACTCGGGCAGCTATAGCGATGGCGAGCTCGCGGCTTCCGTTTGGGGTGGCTCGGACTCCGCCAGCGGCGTGACCGTAGCCGACCCGGCCTTTGAAGAAGAGGCTGACGACCTGGACATCCCTGATTTCCTCAAATAGGTCGACGTGTTTCAGTCCCGGGGCCGGCGCATCGCTGTCGGCCCTGGGATGCAGCGTTTTTGTCACCTGCACCGAAACCGACCTCACGAACAGAGCAGCTTGAGCATGGCACTTCCGCACGCGGACCCCGCAGAACCGGCACCGAGCAGCACAGCGCCGGGGGATCTGTCCACCCGCCTGGGCGCGGTCAGCGCCGGTATTCTCGACGCCGCCCGTGTGGCCGATCGCGACCCGGCCGGCATCACCACGATCGTCGTCACCAAGTTCCATCCGGTGTCCCTGATCGAGCAGCTCTACGCTCTCGGCGTGCGCAACGTGGGGGAGAACCGGCATCAGGAAGCGCAGGCCAAGGCTGCTGCCTTGGTCGATCTCGACCTCGTCTGGCACTTCGTTGGGCAGGTGCAGGGCAAAAAGGCGCGCCAGGTGCGGGCCTATGCCGACGTCATCCACTCGGTTGATCGTGCGTCCCTCGTCACCGCACTGGGGTCGGACGAGTCGAACGTCGACTGTTTCATCCAGGTCAATCTCACCGATGATGCCGCGCGCGGTGGCGTGCATCCGCTGGAGATTTCAGCCCTCGTCGACAACGTTCTCGCCACCCCCGGGCTGCGCCTGCTCGGCCTCATGGCCGTGGCTCCCATCGGTGCAGAGCCGCGCCGGGCCTTCGCCCGGGTGCGTGACCTCAGCGAACAGATTCGCACCCAGGCGCCGGCCGCCACCGCACTGTCCATGGGCATGAGCCAGGACTATGCGGCGGCCGTGCTCGAAGGGGCGACACACCTAAGAATTGGCACCGCAATCACCGGCAATCGTCCGGTGCTCGGTTAATCTCGAAGTAGCAAACCAACACGGAGGTCGACATGTCCAACCCGCTCAAGAAAACCATGGTCTACCTGGGTCTGGCAGACGAAGAGCTGGAGTACCAGGCGCCCGCCGGTACGTCCAACAACAACGGCTCCGCGAGTCACGCCGGTGCCAATCAGGCTGGTGCCAATCACGCTGGTGCCAATCACGTCAGTGCCGTCCCGGCACGCGGACACGACAGTGCCGCTCACTCCAGTGCGGCCCAGAACCATGCCGGGCGTGCGCCGGTGACCCCCCTGCGCAAGACTTCGACCCCCCAAGATGTGGCTGCGTCCGAAATGAATGAAATTCTCACGGTTCACCCGCGCGCCTACAAGGACGCCCAGGTCATCGCCGAATCCTTCCGCGAAGGCATCCCGGTCATCATCAACCTGTCGCAGATGAGCGACGGCGATGCTCGCCGCCTCATCGACTTCGCGAGCGGCCTGTCGCAGGGCCTGTACGGCAAGATCGAGCGCGTGACCGCCAAGGTCTTCCTGCTGTCGCCGTCCCACGTCGTCGTCTCCGGCGATAGCACCACCGAAGAGGGCGCTGAGGACAGCTCCTTCTTCGCGCAAGGCTAGACTTAAGTGTGACTGGTATACCGATCCTGGGAAATCTTCTCTATTTCCTGTTCTTCATGTACTTCCTCGTGCTGTGGGGTCGATTCATCATCGACCTCGTGCGTGGCGTCAACCGGGCCTGGCGTCCGCAGGGCGTCCTGCTCGTCGCGGTTGAGCTCGTCTACACCCTGACCGATCCGCCGGTTCGTTTCTTCCGACGCCTGATCCCGCCGCTTCGCATCGGGCCCATCGCGCTGGATTTCGGTTTCACGCTCACCATGCTGTGTACCATCGTCGGAATGTCTCTGGCGGGGTTACTGTAATCGTCCAACCGGGGCATGTATCCTTGTCGGATGACTGGTTGGCCCTGAGCCCGCAATCGCTCGTCGGCAGCCCGTAGTCAATTTCAATACTTGAGTCACTCATCGGCTCAAGTCAGTCAAATGTTCACAATAAATTCAAGTTTTGAGGGTGAAAAGCCATGGCGCTAACTCCGGAAGATGTAGTCAACAAAAGGTTCCAGTCGACCAAGTTCCGTGAGGGATACGACCAGGACGAGGTCGATGACTTTCTCGACGAGGTCGTCGTCGAACTGCGTCGCCTGACCAAGGAGAACGAGGAACTGCGTGCCCAGGTTGGTGGAGGCGCTGCTCCCGCAGCCGATTCCGCCCCGGTCGCCGCAGCTCCGTCCGAACCGGTCGTCGTCGAGCCCGTCGCCGCTCCGGTTGCGCCCGTTGCCGCGCTCACGCCGATCGACGAGACGGCCGGCACGACCAACCTGCTGCAGCTGGCTCGCCGCCTGCATGAAGAGCACGTCAAGGAAGGCGCCGAGAAGCGCGACGCCCTGATCGCCGAAGGCCACGCCACTGCGGCACGCGTCATCGCCGAAGCCGAGACCCAGCAGCGCATTCAGCTGCAGAAGCTCGACCAGGAGCGCTCCACGCTCGAAGGCAAGATCGACGAGCTTCGCACGTTCGAGCGCGAGTACCGCCTGAAGCTTAAGAGCTACATCGAGGGTCAGCTGCACGACCTCGACGCGAGCTCGGTGGGCTCCACGGCCGACACCAACGCGCCGAAGCCCAGCTTCCAGGGCTTTGGAGCCTAGGGCAGGAACGAAGAAGCGTTCGCGAGCGCTTATCGTTCTAGCCCTCGTCGCGCTGGGCATTTACGCCCTCGATCAGTACAGCAAGTACCTCGTCGTCGCCTCGATGACCGAGGGCTCTGTGATTCGGGTTCTGAACGACGTGCTGCAACTGCACTTCGTTCGGAACCCGGGCGCGGCGTTTTCGCTCGCGAGCGGATCCACCTGGATCTTCTCGATCATCGCTGCCGCCGTCGTGGTGTTCATTATCTGGTTCGCCCGGCGCATCCGCTCACTGGCCTGGGGCCTCGTTTTCGGCCTGCTGCTCGGCGGTGTGCTCGGCAACCTGACCGACCGACTGCTGCGCGAACCCGGCTTCGGCGTCGGGCACGTGGTCGACTTCATCTCGACTCCCTGGCTGCTGCCGGCGATCTACAACGTCGCCGACATGGCCATCGTGACCAGCATGATCATCTTCATGATCCTGACCATCCGCGGAATCGGCCTTGACGGCAACAAGGTCGTGGCCGTCAGCAAGACCGCCACAGCGACCGTGCCGGTGGCAACTGCCATGCCCCTCGAAACTCCTCCTCTCATAACGGATGCTGTGACCCCCGAAACGCGCACCAGCGAGATTGTCACGCCCGATTCGACGGCCCGCGACCGGCAGGTACCCGGCGCTGAGGCTCTGCCATGAACGGCCCCATCGACCTGACCAGCCCCCCGGAACGGCGATCACTGCCACTCCCGGACGGCTTGGAAGGCGTGCGGGTAGACGCCGGTCTGGCCAAACTGTTCGGCTTCTCGCGCAGCTTCGCCGCCGAGGTCTCCGAGGCCGGCGGCGTCGTGCTCGACGGCACCGTCGTCGGCAAATCCGATCGCCTGCGAGCCGGCAGCTGGATCGAAGTGACCTGGCAGCCCAAGCAGCCGCTGCGCGTCATTCCGATCGCTGTCCCTGATCTCACCGTCGTGCACGACGACGAGAGCATCATCGTCATCAACAAACCGGCCGGAGTGGCCGCCCATGCGAGCGTCGGGTGGACCGGCCCGACCGTGCCCGGCGCCCTGTTGGCTGCTGGCTTTCGCATCGCGACCTCGGGCGCAGCCGAACGTGCCGGCATCGTGCACCGGCTCGACGTGGGCACGAGCGGCCTCATGGTCGTCGCCAAGTCGGAGACGGCCTATACGGCGCTCAAGAAGGCTTTCCACGACCGCGAGGTCGAGAAGATTTATCACACCGTCGTGCAGGGCCACCCCGACCCGCTCACCGGCACCATCGATGCGCCGATCGGCCGCCACCCGCGGTCGGATTGGAAGTTCGCGGTCATGGCCGACGGTAAGCCTTCGATCACCCACTACGAGACCCTGGAAGCCTTCCCCTACGGTTCCCTGCTCGAGGTACACCTGGAGACGGGGCGCACCCACCAGATCCGGGTGCACATGACCGCCCAGCGGCATCCGTGCGTCGGCGACGCCATGTACGGCGCCGATCCGTCGATCACCGCCCGGCTCGGGCTGAAGCGGCAGTGGCTGCACGCCAAGCAGCTTGCCTTCACCCATCCGGACAGCCACGAATGGGTGACCTACAACGCCGACTACCCGGCCGACCTCACCCACGCCCTCGCGGTGCTGCGCGGAGACTGACCCGGGGCTCGCCCCTAACCGTTTCATCAACTCGTCGGAGTCATTGTGAGTAACCCGGTAACCGCCACCGACAATTTCGTGCACCTGCACGTGCACAGCGAATACTCCATGCTCGACGGAGCCGCCCGGGTGAAACCCCTGATCAAGGCCGCCGTCGAGCAGGGGATGCCGGCGGTGGCGATCACCGACCACGGCAACGTGTTCGGCGCCTTCGACTTCTGGAAGAGCGCGACCGACGCCGGCATCAAGCCGATCATCGGTACGGAGGCGTATATCACCCCCGGCACCGATCGCCGCGACAAAACCCGGGTGCGGTGGGGCACGAGCGGGCAGAACCGGGACGACGTCGGTGGCGCCGGCTCATACACCCACATGACGCTGCTCTCCGAGAACACCGCGGGCATGCACAACCTGTTCCGGCTGTCGTCGAAGGCGAGCCTTGAGGGCTACTACTTCAAACCGCGCATGGACCGCGAACTGCTCAGCCAGTATTCGAAGGGCCTGATCGGTACGACCGGCTGCGTCGGTGGCGAAGTGCAAACCCGGCTGCGCCTCGGCCAGTACGACGAGGCGAAGAAGGCCGCCGGGGACTTTCAGGACATCTTCGGCAAGGAGAATTTTTTCTGCGAGATCATGGACCACGGCATCGACATCGAACGCCGCACCATGACCGACCTGCTGAAACTGGCCAAGGAGCTCGACCTTCCGCTGCTGGCCAGCAACGACCTGCACTACACCCACGCCCACGACGCCACCGCCCATGCGGCGTTGCTGTGCGTGCAGTCGGCGTCGACCCTGGACGACCCGAACCGGTTCAAGTTCGACTCCAACGAGTTCTACCTGAAGACCGCGGCGCAGATGCGGCACCTGTTCCGCGACCACCCCGAATCCTGCGACAACACCCTGCTCATTGCCGAGCGCTGCGAGGTGGAATTCAACACCAAAGCCAACTACATGCCGCGCTTTCCTTGCCCGGAGGGTGAGAACGAGGAAAGCTGGTTCATCAAGGAAAACGAGATCGGGCTGGCCAAACGCTACCCGAAGGGCATCCCCGCCGATGTGCGCACGCGCGCCGACTACGAAATCGGCATCATCGTGCAGATGGGTTTCCCCGGCTACTTCCTCGTCGTCGCCGACTTCATCATGTGGTCGAAGCAGCAGGGTATCCGCGTCGGTCCCGGCCGTGGTTCGGGCGCCGGCTCCATGGTCGCCTACGCGATGGGTATCACCGACCTCGACCCGCTCGTGCACGGCCTCATCTTCGAACGGTTCCTCAACCCTGACCGCGTCTCGATGCCCGACTTCGACGTCGACTTCGACGAGCGTCGCCGCGGTGAGGTCATCAAGTACGTCACCGAGAAGTACGGCGAGGAACGCGTCGCCCAGATCGTCACCTACGGCACGATCAAGGCCAAGCAGGCACTGAAAGACGCCTCGCGTGTGCTCGGCTTTCCCTTCGGCATGGGCGACAAGCTCACCAAGGCCATGCCGCCGGCCATCATGGGAAAGGACGTGCCCCTCACCGGCATGTTCGACAAGGACCACCCGCGCTACCGTGAAGCGGCCGACTTTCGCGCCGTCATCGAGAGCGACCCCGAAGCCCGAACCGTGTTCGACACCGCCCTCGGCCTGGAAAACCTGAAACGTCAGTGGGGCGTGCACGCCGCCGGTGTGATCATGTCGAGCGACCCTTTGATCGACATCATCCCCATCATGAAGCGTGAAGCGGATGGCCAGGTCGTCACGCAATTCGACTACCCGGCCTCCGAGGCCCTCGGACTGATCAAGATGGACTTTTTGGGGCTGCGCAACCTCACCATCATCGACGACACCCTCGACAACATTGCGGTGAACCGCGGTCACCGGCCCGTACTCGAAGACCTCGGCCTGGAAGATCCCGCCGCCTATGAACTGCTTGCTCGCGGCGACACGCTCGGCGTGTTCCAGCTCGACGGCGGCCCGATGCGAGCCCTGCTGCGGCTCATGAAGCCCGACAACTTCGAAGACATCTCGGCCGTCATCGCCCTATACCGTCCCGGGCCCATGGGTGCCAACTCGCACACGAACTATGCGCTGCGCAAGACCGGTGTGCAGGAGATCATTCCCATTCACCAGGAGCTCGAAGAGCCCCTCAAAGACGTCATCGGCACCACCTACGGCCTGATCGTGTACCAGGAGCAGGTTATGTCGATTGCTCAGGTGCTCGCCGGCTTCACGCTCGGTGAAGCAGACCTGCTGCGCCGCGCCATGGGTAAGAAGAAGAAGTCGGAGCTGGACAAGCAGTTCGAGGGTTTCTCGAAGGGCATGCAGGACCGCGGCTACTCCATGGACGCCGTCACCACGGTCTGGAACATTCTCTTGCCGTTCTCCGACTACGCCTTCAATAAGGCGCACTCGGCCGCCTACGGGGTTCTCTCCTACTGGACCGCCTACCTGAAAGCGGTGTACCCGGCCGAGTATATGGCCGCGCTGCTCACGAGCGTCGGTGACTCCCGCGACAAGCTCGCGCTCTACCTCAACGAGTGCCGCCGCATGGGCATCCAGGTGCTGGCGCCCGACGTGAACGAGTCAATCGGGTTCTTCGCGGCGGTGGGCACCGACATCCGCTTCGGTCTCGGTGCCGTGCGTAACGTCGGCTTCAACGTGGTCGAGGCCATTCGCGGCGCACGCGAGGAGAAGGGCCGATTCGAGTCGTTCCACGACTTTCTGCGCAAGGTGCCGTTGCCGGTCGCCAACAAGCGCACCATCGAATCGCTCGTCAAGGCCGGGGCCTTCGACTCGCTCGGCGCCACCCGGCGCGGCATGGTTGAGATTCACGAATCCGCCGTCGAGTCGGCCGTGAAGATCAAACGGGAAGAGAGCAACGGCAATATCGGGTTCGACTTCGACAGCCTGTTCGACGAACCGCAGGACACCGAGCAGGTGCCGGACCGACCGGAGTGGAGCAAGAAAGAGAAACTCGCCTACGAACGCGACATGCTCGGGCTGTACGTGTCCGACCATCCGCTTGCCGGGCTGGAGATTCCGCTCGCCAAGCATGCCAGCACCACCATCGCGGACCTGATCGCGTCGGAATCGACCGAAGACGGCGACACGGTCACCGTGGCCGGCCTGATCACGAGCGTGCAGCACCGCATCGCCAAGAAGTCCGGTAACCAATACGGCATGATCCAGGTTGAGGACTTCGGCGGGGAGATCACCGCCATGTTCATGGGCAAGGCCTACCTCGAGTTCGCGCCGGAGCTGATCAGCGACTCGGTCGTGGTCGTGCGCGGCCGCGTCAGCCTGCGCGACGACGGAATGAACCTGCATGCGTTCAGTGTGTTCCAGCCCGAGCTCGGGCAGGGCTCTGACCAGAGCATGGTCTCGATCACGGTGGGGGAGGCCAGGGCGACCACCGACACGGTGAGTGCGCTCGGCGAGATCCTCAAGCGCCACGCCGGCGAGGCCGAGGTGCGCCTCAAACTGGTCAAGAACGATGTGGCGCGGGTATTCGAGCTGCCGTACCGGGTGAAGGTGAGCGCCGACCTGTTCGGCGAGCTCAAAAGCATCCTCGGCCCCAACTGCCTCACCTAATTCTTCAGCCCTGGCCGCAGATTACTGACAGGACTCCCGCCTAGGCTGGAAGCATGCACAAGCGAGAGCCGATCTACCAGGTCGCCATCGGGGCCGGTCGCGCCCTGTTCGGCGTGCTCCGGGTGCGCCCGGCCGTGACCGGTCTCGAACGCCTGCCGGTCTCAGGCGGCGCCGTGCTCGCCATCACCCACTTCGGCTATCTCGACTTCGCCCTGGTCGAGTGGGTCACCTGGCGGCACAACCGGCGGCACATCCGTTTCATGGCCAAGAAGGGTGCCTTCGACCAGCCACTGGTCGGACCCCTGCTGCGCGGCATGAAACACATCTCGGTCGACATGGACAGCGGTCACGAAGCCTACGCCCAGGCCGTGACGGCCCTGGTCAGCGGTGAACTGCTCGGTGTGTTCCCCGAGGGCGGCGTCAACGCCTCGTTCACCGTGCGCGAACTCAAGTCGGGCGCGGTGCGCATGGCGCAGGCCGCGAACGTACCGATCATCCCGGTCGCCGTGTGGGGCGGGCACCGGCTGATGACCAAGAACCACCGGTCGCGTCTGCGGGAGCGCATGGGCGTGCCGGTCAGCATCCGTTTTGGTGAGCCCATCCGAGCGGATGCCGCTGCCGCCGTGGACGACGTCGCTGCGGCCACGCTGAGGCTGCACGACACCCTGCAGCGCCTCGTCGACGCGGTGCAGACGGAGTACCCGGTGCCGGGCGCCGGCCAGTGGTGGCAACCCGCGCACCTCGGCGGCACCGCGCCGACCCCCGAACAGGCTGCGATCGCCGAAGCCGAGCGTCGCCGCCGCAAGGCTGCCGCGAAGTCGGCTGCGGAGAAGTAGCCTCGCGGCTCAACGTGGCCCGCACCCTGGGCGCCGACCGCAGCGAGCTGCCACTTTTGGCCCCTTGACGGCCCGCCAAGGGGCCGAAGTTGGCACCTCGGTGCGCCCGAGACGAGTTAGACGGCGAAGCCCGGTACCCGGTAGGTGCGCTCGTGGTAGAGCAGTGCCTCATCGTCGGTGCCCATGCCGCCGCCCTCGATCTGCACGACGACCACGGCGTTGTTGTGCACCGACACCCGTTCCACGATGCGGCCGATCATCCAGCTGGTGACGCCGTGCAACACCGGGAGCCCGTAGGGTCCCGGCTGCCAGTGCTCGCCGACGAATCGGTCGGCGTGCGGGCCGGCGAGTTTCTCGGCGACGCGGCGATTGTGGGCACCGAGCATGTGGATGACCACGCGGTCGGCGGCGGCGATCGCCGTCCAGGAACTCGCCGACCTGGCCATGTTGAACGTGGCGAGGGGGGGAACCGCGGACAGTGACGCCAGGGAGGTGGCCGTGAAGCCGACCGGGGTGCCATCGGGCGCGAGGGTCGTTATCGCCGCGACGCCGGCGGCATGGCGGCGAAACGCGTGCTTGAACGCGGCCAGGTCGTCGGGAGCGTTGGGATCGGCGTCGAGCCGGGGCGCTGCGGGCAGGGCGATCGCGGGCCCGGTCGCGACGGCGGGCACAGGCAATACGGGCACAGCGGTGACGGCGGGCACGGGGGTTACGGAGGGTTCAACGTTGCTTTGCATACTCAACCAACAATCTCTTTCAGCATCAGCCTATTCCCGCGCGCGGATTGTGACGCGGGTTCACGGATAGGCTGGGGCACGATGATTCAGACTATTGACCTTCGCGGGAGCGAGCCGACACCGGCCGAGCTTCTGGCTTCCGTTCCGCGCGCCCTGACCAGCGTCGCCGTCGCCTCCGATATCGCGGCCGAGCTCATCGCCGACGTGCGTGAGCGCGGCGGAGTGGCCCTGCTCGACCAGGCCGAGCGCCTCGACCGGGTGCGCCCCGGACAGGTGCGAGTACCCGCGAGCCACATCATCGACGCGGTCGCCGCACTCGACCCGGCCGTGCGCACCGCGATCACCGAGACCATCCGCCGGGTGCGCCTGGCCAGCGCGGCGCAGGTGCCCGCGCACGTGACCACCACGATCGAAGCCGGGGCCACCGTCACCCAGCGCTGGCAGCCGGTGAATCGGGTCGGCCTCTACGTTCCCGGCGGCAAGGCCGTCTACCCCTCGAGCGTCGTCATGAACGTCGTGCCGGCTCAGGTCTCCGGGGTGCGGTCGATCGCGCTCGCCTCGCCGCCTCAGAGCCACTTTGACGGTCGCGTGCACCCCACCATCCTCGCCGTCGCCGGTCTGCTCGGTGTCGACGAGATCTACGCGATGGGCGGCGCCGGAGCCATCGGCGCCCTCGCCTACGGTGTCGACGATATCGGCCTCGAGCCGGTGCAGATCGTCACCGGCCCCGGTAACGTCTACGTCGCCGCCGCCAAACGACTCATTCGAGGGCAGGCCGGCATCGATTCCGAGGCCGGTCCCACCGACATCCTCGTGATAGCGGATGCTGACGCCGACCCGCTGCTGATCGCCGCCGACCTGGTCAGCCAGGCCGAGCACGACGAACTCGCCGCCGCCGTGCTGGTGACGGATTCACCCGAACTCGCCGACGCCGTCGCGGCGCGACTGGTCGTGCTGGCGGCATCCACTACCCACAGCGAACGGGTGAGTGTGGCTCTGCGCGGACGCCAGTCGGCGATCGTACTCGTCGACAACCTGCAGGTCGCGGCCGCGTTCAGCAATGCCTTCGGGCCGGAGCACCTCGAGATTCAGACGAGCGATCCCGACGCGGTGCTCGAAACGATCGAGAACGCCGGGGCCATCTTCCTCGGGCCGTATTCTCCGGTGAGCCTCGGCGACTATGTCGCCGGTTCCAACCACGTGCTTCCCACCGGGGGACAGGCCCGGTTCTCCTCCGGCCTCGGCGCCTACACCTTTCTGCGACCGCAGCAGGTCGTGCGCTACAGTCGCGAGGCGTTGCAGGGTGTCGCCGGCCACATTGCCGCCCTCTCCAACGCCGAGGCCCTGCCGGCGCACGGCGACGCCGTCACGGCCCGGTTCGCCGCCGACCGCTAGGCTGGCAGCACCATGTTCTGCCCGTTCTGTCGCCATCCAGATTCCCGAGTCGTCGACTCGCGTACGAGCGACGACGGACTGTCCATTCGCCGCCGTCGGCAGTGCCCCGAATGCGGGCGCCGGTTCAGCACTACCGAAACGGCGAGCCTGAACATCATCAAGCGCAGCGGCGTGGTCGAACCGTTCAGCCGCGAGAAGATCGTCTCCGGCGTGCGCAAGGCCTGCCAGGGGCGGCCCGTCACCGACTCCGATCTGGCCATGCTGGCCCAGAAGGTCGAGGAAACCATCCGCCAGACCGGTGCTTCCCAGGTCGACGCCAACGACATCGGCCTGGCCATCCTGCCGCCGCTGCGTGACCTCGATGAGGTCGCCTACCTGCGGTTCGCGAGCGTCTACCAGGGCTTCGATTCCCTCGACGATTTCGAGAGCGCCATCACCCAGCTGCGCACCGAGCACAGCAATCGTTCCAAGACCCGCACGACCGCGGATGCCGCTTCGGCCGGCACCATTCCCACCGCCACCAGCACCCCGAAAGCGTAGGCGTAGGGCCCGATGTATCCGCTGTTCTTCAAGCTCGTGCTCACCCGGATCGATCCGGAGCGCGCCCACCACCTCGCCTTCACCGTCATTCGGCTGCTGCCGACTCTGGGACTCGGGCGTCTCGTGCACCGGTTCACCCGCCCTCGCACCGACCTCAGCGTGAACACCCTCGGCCTGCATTTCTCGTCGCCGTTTGGCGTCGCGGCCGGTTTCGATAAGGACGGCGAGGCCGTGCTCGGCCTCGGCCAGTTGGGTTTCGGTCATGTCGAGGTGGGCACGCTCACCGCGCTGGCCCAGCCCGGTAACCCCACCCCGCGTTTGTTTCGCTTCGTGGCCGACCGCGCGGTCGTCAATCGCATGGGCTTCAACAACCACGGGGCCGACGCCGCTGTCGCCCGGCTGACCCGGGTGCGCACCGTGGCCGGACGCCCGGTGCTCGGCATCAATATCGGCAAGAGCCGCGTCACCGCCGTCGAGAACGCCACGGCCGACTACCTGCGCAGCGCGCAGATCCTTGCCCCCGTGGCCGACTACCTCGTGGTCAACGTGAGTTCACCCAACACCCCAGGCCTGCGTGGACTACAGGAACTCGACCAGCTCGCACCGCTGCTGACCGCGGTCAAGGGCGCCGCCGGCGCCACCCCGTTGCTCGTGAAGATCGCCCCCGACCTCGAGGATGTGGAAGTTACACGCATCGCGGCTCTCGCCGTTGAGCTCGGCCTCGACGGCATCATCGCCACCAACACCACTCTTTCGCGCAGCGGCCTGAAAACGGATGCCGCCACCGTCGCCGCCGCCGGAGCCGGCGGCTTGTCCGGCGCCCCGCTGCACGCCCGGTCGCTCGCCGTTCTGCAGCAGATTCGCGCCGTCGTGCCCGCTGAATTCTGCGTCATCTCTGTCGGCGGTGTGGACACGGCCGAGCAGGTGGCCGAACGTCTCGCGGCGGGAGCCACCCTCGTGCAGGGCTATACGGCATTCCTCTACCGTGGTCCGCTCTGGGCTCGCCAAATCAATCGCGGGCTCGACCGTCTGCGCTCCGCCCGCTGACGAATCCGGCCACGAGCCACCGGGCTGCAGGCCGGCCGAGCTGCGCATGCCGTCAGCGGAGGGTTCCCTCCCATTCTGGACATCCGTTCGAAACAAAGTCGAACTGGAACCGATACATGCCACGCCTAAACTGCCACTTCCGGGCCCGTCGTACGGCTCGACAGCATCCGCAGACCGGCGGTTCACCCCCCACAGCAGCTGCATCCCCGCAGCGCCGTGCACGCACGAGAGGAATCCCGCAATGACACCATCCAGAGGCTTGTTCAGTCGTCGATCGGCGACCCGGGTGGTGCGCGGCGTCGCTATCGCAGCCGTCCTGACGCTCTCCCTGGCCGCGTGCGCGGGCAGCGACACGGAAGAGGCCGGGGCAAACGAAGCCGCATCATTCGGGGATGCGAGCGTTCAGTTCAGCTGGATCAAAAACGCCGAGTTCATGGGCGAATACCTCGCCGACGAGAACGGATACTTCACCGAGGCCGGCTTCGACTCCGTCGACATGATCGAAGGGCCCGCCTCGATCGAAGCTGCGGTCATCTCGGGCAACGTCGACATGGGTATCGGCAACGCAATCTCGACCGGCACCATCATCGCCAATGAGGGTGCCCCGTTGAAGATCATCGGTGCGACCTACCAGAAGAACCCTTTCACCATTCTTTCGCTGGCCGATAAGGGCAACATCGCGGCCCTCGACGATCTGAAGGGCAAGACCATCGGCGTGCAGGCCAGCAACCTCAGCCTCTGGGAGGCCTTCCTCGAGATCAACGACATCGATGAGGACTCACTGACCACCCTTCCGGTGCAGTACGACCCGACCCCACTGTTCAACGGGGAGGTCGACGGCTGGTTCTCCTACCTCACCAATGAATCCATCGACGCGGAACTGCTCGGACTCGACCCGGTCAACCTGCCGCTGGCCGACTTCGGCCTGCCCTTCGTGGCCGAGACCCTCACGGTCACCGACGACGCGATCGAAAACGACCGGGATAAGCTCAAGGCCCTGCTGGTGGCCGAGATTCGCGGGTGGACCGACGCGATCAACGACCCCGAAGCCGCCGCCAAACTCACGGTTGACACCTACGGGCCCACCTTCGACCTCACGATCGAGAAGGAGACCCGCCAGGCCGAGATCCAGTCCGTCGATCTCGTCGTGAGCGCAGACACACTCGCCAACGGACTGTTCTCGATCAGCTCCGAGCTGCAGCAGCAGAGCATCGACACGCTCGCAGCGACCGGCCTCACGATCACGGCCAGCCAGCTGTTCGACATGACCCTGCTCGACGAGGTCTATGCCGAAAACCCCGACCTGCTCGCCTACAGCAAGTAGCAGCGGATGCCCGGCCGGAACCTAAACTGGTCACCTGCCCAAAAATATTCCCGCAGACCCGCCAGCGCTGAGGAGCGAACCACGTGAGTAGTACTGATGCCGGCGTTCGCGACGCGGTGGTCGACCAGGACGCCGCTGGCCAGACCGGTGGCACGGGTCTGCACATCTCCGGGTTGCACAAGGTGTTCCCGGTGGGGCGCAAAGAGGTCGTCGCCCTCGACAACGCCAACCTGCACACCGACAAGGGCAGCTTCCTGTCGCTCCTCGGGCCGTCCGGCTGCGGCAAATCCACCATCCTGCGCATTCTGGCCGGCCTGGAAGCGCCTACGAGCGGCACCACCCGGGTCGATGGCAAGAGCCCGCAGCAACTGCGGCAGGGACATCAGCTCGGCATCGCCTTTCAAGACTCCGCCCTGCTGCCCTGGCGCAGTGTGCGCGCCAACATCCGCCTCCCGTTCGAGGTCGCCCGCGTTCCCGTCGACGAGGCGTACATCGATGAACTGATCGCCCTCGTCGGCCTGCAGGGATTCGAGAAGGCCAAGCCCGCCCAGCTGTCCGGCGGCATGAAGCAACGGGTGTCGATTGCCAGGTCACTCGTACTCAAGCCCTCGGTGCTGCTGCTCGACGAACCCTTCGGCGCCCTCGACGATATGACCAGGCAGCGGCTCAACCTCGAGCTGCTGCGTATCTGGACGCAGAAGCCCGCCACGACCCTCATGGTCACCCACGGCATCGCCGAGGCCATCTTCCTCTCCGACCACGTCGCGGTCATGAGCGCCCGCCCCGGCCGGGTCAAGGAAGTCATCGACGTCGACCTCCCGCGGCCCCGGCTGCCCGAGATGATGCGGTCACCCGAATTCCACGCCCTGCACGACCGCGCCTCCGACCTGCTGTTCAGCGATGCCGCCGCCTCGGGCGACGACCGGTGATCCGCAATCAGCTGCGCGCCCTGCCCGCCTGGGCGACCGGCCTGATCGGGGCCGCGATCGTCCTGGCCCTGTGGTGGATCGGAGCCGTCACCGTGTTCGCCGACGTCGGCTCGATGCCCGGCGGCGCGGTACCGACCCCGCTCGATGTGCTCGTGCAGCTCGTCAGCGACGGGCCGGCGTTCTACCTGCCCCACGTCAGCGTCACCATACTGGAAGCGCTCATCGGCTTCGCCTGGGGTAACGGGTTGGCACTGGCCCTCGCCGCGCTCGTTCTGCTGCTGCCACGCATCGAAAAGATTGCGATGCAGGTCGCCGTCATCACCTATTGCATTCCGATCGTGGCAATCGGCCCGATCGCCTACATCGTGATCGGGGCGCCGAGCGCGGGCGACCCGGCCGGAACGGCGGTCTTTCTTGCCGCCATATCGGTGTTCTTCACCACGGTCATCGGGTCGCTCGTCGGCCTCAAGGCAGCGGATGCCGCCAGCCTCGACCTCATCACCGTCTACGGCGGCAGCAGATTCACCCAACTGCGCAAGGTGCGCCTCATCGCCGGGCTGCCCAGTGTGCTGACCGCCCTGCAGGTCGCCGCGCCGGCCGCCTTCATCGGGGCCATCCTGGGGGAGTACCTCGGCGGGGTCAGCCGCGGGCTGGGCATCGCCATGCTCGTGGCCGGGTCAACGGCCAACGTGGACCGCGTGTGGAGCCTCGCGCTCGTCGCCGGCGTCACCGCGGGGCTCGGCTACGCGATCTTCGCCGTCGTGCTGCGGTTCGCGACACCGTGGACGACCGGACGGAACAATCGATGAGCTTTACCCGGATAGCTCTCATAACGGTCGCGCGCGGCCTGCGAACCGGACTCATCACCCTGGTGCTGGTTCTGGTCGCCTGGCAGGGCCTGCTCCTGCTGCTCGACATTTCGCCGTTCCTGGCCAAGGGACCCCTCGACGTGTGGACCTGGCTCGTGACGGTCCCCGATGCCGCCGACAATCGGGCCCTCATCCTGGGCAACCTCGTGGTGACCCTCGGCGACGCTTTTCTCGGTTTCGTGGCCGGTCTCACCTGCGCCCTGCTCCTCGCCGTGCTGTTCACGCTGTCGCGGGGCATCGAGCACGCCCTCATGCCCATCGCCCTGCTGCTGCGATCGGTGCCGCTCGTGGCCCTCGTGCCGATCATCAGCCTCATCACCGGACGCGGCCTCACGACAGCCGTGGTGATGGGGGCTATCGTCGTGTTGTTCCCGGCACTCGTGAACATCGCGTTCGGGCTGCGTTCGAGTTCACCGCAGATCGGCGACGTGATCACCGTCTACGGCGGCAGCGCGTTCACGACACTGCGCAAGGTCGCGCTGCCGAGTTCGCTGCCATCCTTCTTCGCCGCGGTGAAGATCTCGGTGCCGGGGGCGATCACCGGGGCGCTGCTGGCCGAGTGGCTCACGACCGGCCAGGGACTCGGAAACTCCATCGTCGCCGCTGTCGCGAAGGTGCAGAATTCCGAGGTGTGGGCATCCGTCGTGGTGATCACCATCGTCTCCCTCGCCCTCTACGGCCTGGCCCAGGTGGTCGAGAACCTGGTCCTTCGACGCATGAGCATGGAGCAGAGCACCGCGGGCTGACGCAGCCCCGGGATTGGTCTCTGGTGTACAGGCGACCGGGCTTACAGCAGACCGTGCTCGGCGAGTTGGTTGGCGAGGCTCGATCCGTCTGGACCGTAGACCCACGGTGCCTCAGGGCCGCCCTCGATCAGCACGGCGTCGCGTGAGCGCCCGCCGGCGAGCACTGCTTCGCTCGGGGACAGCTGGCGGATGGCCACGGCCGCGACGCTGCCCGGATAGTCACGCTGGAAGTCGCTGTAAATGGCTTCGTCGTGCTGGCCGTCGTCGCCGATGAGAATCCAGCGCATGTTCGGAAATTGTTCGGCGAGCCGGCGCAGGTTATCCCGTTTGTGGGCGCTTCCGCTGCGGAACCAGCGGTCGTGGGTGGGGCCCCAGTCGGTCAGCAGCAGCGCCCCGGCCGGGTAGAGGTTGCGGGAGAGAAAGCGCGACAGTGTCGGGGCCACGTTCCAGGCACCGGTGGAGAGGTAGATCACCGGGGCTCCCGGCGTGTTCGACGCCAGTCGTTCCAGAAAGACAGCCATGCCGGGCGTCGGTACCCTGGCATGCTCGTCGAGCACGAAGGTGTTCCAGGCGGCGAGGAGCGGGCGGGGAAGTGTGGTGACCATCACGGTGTCGTCGACGTCGGAGACGATACCGTAGCCGATCGTGGGTGCCACGATGAAGAGGGGCGCTTCGACGACGGCTGAGGATTCGGTGTGCAGCTGGGCAGCGTGCCACCCGGCCGGCAGTGACACCAAAACGACGGTGTCGACGACCCCGCCCCGATCCGCCTGCACGCGATGGGTCTGGCCGCCGATCTCGATGGTGACGGTCACGTCGTTGACCGGAACGCTGGTGAAGCTGCGCCATCCACGAATGCCGGCGTCACGGCCATCCGCTCGGGGCCGCTTCTGACGTTTCGAGGGCTTTTCGGGCTTGGCCAGGAGTACCCGGCAGAGGATGCGCACCCAGGCGGTCGAGCCGTAGCCGGTGTAGGGAATGACGGTCGGCTGGTATCCGCGGCGGCGGGCGGAATGCTCACGGCGGTCATGCAGCCAGTCTTCGATGCGGGCCGCGCGGTGCATGATTCGCTCGGGACTGGGAGCACGCGGCGTGGCGTCTGGAGACTCTGGCACTCCTTCATTCTGCCACGTTGCTGTGCATCCCCCGATCAGCCCCGTGGGATTGGGGTTTTACCCCGTAGGATGGTGACGTATCTTCAAGGGGGATAAATGTCGCTTGGTGGCCTATTGGGTGAAGAGACCGGTGCAGCACTGCAGCAGGTGCGCACCGAGCCGATTCAGCAGCGCAGCGCTGCACGTCTGTCCGGTCTGCTCGATGCGGCTGCCGCCGTCGTGGACGAGGTCGGTTTTGACCGCATCACGACCGCGATGATCGCGGAACGTGCCGGTGCGTCCATCGGTACTGTGTACCGCTATTACCCCGACCGGGTCGCCGTTTTACACGCCCTGCACGAGCGTGCCGTGGTGCGCTTTCGCCAGCGCGTCGTCGACGAACTCGGCTCGAGCTCCCTCACCTCCTGGTGGGACGCGGTGGACTGTGTCGTGACGGCTTTCGTCGGCCTGTACCGCTCCGAACCGGGCTTTCGCATCGTCAACTTCGACGACCGGGATGGCGCTCCCAGCGCCGACGCTGTAGCGGATGCCGACTTCTTCGCGCGTCGCCTCGCTGATGTCCTCGTGAACGAGTTCGACCTGCCGGCCGGCGACGAACTGATCTTCCGCCTCGAAGTCGCCGTTGAAATGGCGGACGCCCTGCTTGCCCGGGCCTTTCACACCGACCCGGTCGGTGAGGAGCGGTTCATCGCCGAGTGCCGTCTCGTGCTGCGCAACTACCTCGACGGGTTCTACAGCCCGCACGCCCTGGGCCTTCTCGCCGCCGCCTCCTGATCATCGCTCACCGCCGGGCGCCCCACCGGGGTGCCCGGCTTTCTCGTCGGTGGAGGGCTGTGTTCGCTGCTGGATAAATCTTTTTGCGCAATCTGTTTTGCCTGTCGCCGCGAATAGTGATTGGGTTAGCATCTGCTGTGTGTTGACCCGACCCGACCCGAGGAGCGCGCCACCAGGATGATCGAATTCCACTCGGTGACCAAACGTTTCCCCGACGGCACCATCGCCGTGGACGACTTCAGCCTCGTGGTGCCCTCGCACAAGACCACCGTGTTCGTGGGTACCTCCGGGTCGGGAAAGACGACGCTGCTGAGAATGATCAACCGCATGGTTGACCCGACGAGCGGCTCCATTGACATCGACGGGGCCGACATCGGCACCCTGGAGCCGGTCAAGCTGCGGCGAAGCATCGGCTACGTCATGCAGAACTCGGGGCTGCTTCCCCACCGCAAGGTCGTCGACAACGTCGCTACCGTCCCCATGCTGCGGGGAATGCCCAGGAAGAAGGCCCGCGAGCAAGCGCTCGCGCTGCTCGACACGGTCGGTCTCGACCGATCTCTCGCTGAGCGCTATCCGAGCCAGCTATCGGGCGGTCAGCAGCAACGAGTCGGCGTGGCTCGCGGGCTCGCCGTCAACCCCAATATTCTGCTCATGGACGAGCCATTCGGTGCGGTGGATCCGATCGTGCGCGCCGAACTTCAGCAGGAGCTGCTGCGGCTGCAACGCGAACTCGGCAAGACCGTGGTCTTCGTCACCCACGACATCGACGAAGCCTTCCTGCTCGGCGACCAGGTGGTCATCCTGCGCACCGGGGGCAAGGTTGCCCAGGTCGGCTCCCCGGCACAAATTCTCGCGAACCCGATCGACGATTTTGTCTCTACCTTCGTCGGCGCCGAGCGTGGCAAACGCTCCCTGCACGTCGAAAACCACGGCAATGGCAACATTGTCGTCGACGAAACCGGGCGCCTGGCCGGGGTCCTCGTCGCATCACAATCAACGGCAGCGACTGCATCGGGTTCCGAGTCAAGGGCCGGTCCGCGCGGACCGGGTGCTTCGGTGCAGGGTGGGGATTCGCGGTGACCTGGATCTGGTCGAACCTGGACCTCATTTGGGATCGCACGTTCGATCACCTCATCCTCAGCGTGCCCTCGATCATCCTGAGCTTCGTGATCGCGCTTCCGTTCGGCTGGCTGGCGTATCGCTACCGGTCGAGTCGCGCGGTCATCCTCACCACGGTCGGGTTGCTCTATGCAATTCCGTCGCTGCCCTTGTTCATCGTGCTGCCCTTTATCGTGGGCACCAGCATCCGCTCACCGCTGAACCTGATCATCGCACTCACCCTGTATGGGGTTGCCCTGATGGTGCGGGTGGTAGCCGATGGGCTCGGTTCCGTCGACCGGGACGTGCGCCAGTCCGCGACGGCCGTCGGCTTCTCGGGCTGGTCCTCCTTCTGGCGGGTCGAGTTCCCTCTGGCCGGCCCCGTGTTACTGGCCGGTCTGCGCGTTGTGGCAGTCAGCACCGTGAGCCTCGCCACCGTCGGTGCCGTGATCGGCGCGCAGAGCCTCGGCAGCCTGTTCACCGACGGCTTCCAGCGCGGAATTGAGGCGGAGATCATCGTGGGCATCGTCGCCACCGTGCTGCTCGCCCTCGCCCTGGACGCGGCGCTTGTGCTGCTCGGACGCCTGCTGATGCCGTGGACCCGGCGCAGCGCGATCGGCGTCACTGCCCGCCCCGCCCCCGTCATCAGGGAGGTTGCGGCGTGACTTTTCTCACCGAAACGCTGGCCTGGCTGCTCGACCCCGCGCACTGGGTCGGAGCCGGTGGAATTCCCACGCGCCTGGCTCAACACTTGCTGTTCACTCTGGTGACCCTTGTCGTGGCCGCGGTGATAGCCGTGCCGATCGGCTTCCTCATCGGGCACACCGGTCGCGGTCGCGGGCTGGCCGTGGCCATCTCCGGCGCATTCCGCGCAATTCCCACCCTGGGACTGCTCACCCTCGTCGCCCTCTGGGTCGGCATCGGTCTGAACGCGCCGTATGTGGCGTTGACCGTTCTCGCTATTCCGCCCATTCTGGCCGGCGCCTACACCGGCTTCGAAGCCATTGATCGAAAAATTATCGATGCTGCCAGAGCGGTCGGCATGTCCGAGATGCAGATCGTGCTCAAGGTCGAGCTGCCGCTCGGGCTTCCCCTGCTGATCGGCGGCCTACGCTCCGCGACCCTGCAGGTGGTTGCCACGGCCACTCTCGCCGCCTACATCGCAGATTTCGGCCTGGGTCGTTACCTCTTTGAGGGTCTGCGAATTCGCGATTACGGTGAAATGCTCGGCGGTTCCATCTTGGTGATCCTGCTCGCGATCGTCTTGGAGGGCCTGTTCGCCCTCGCACAAAAATTGGTCGTTCCCCGTGGTGTCACGGCGGGGCGCCCCACAGACATACCGGGCGGATCATCCCGATCCCGCCCGGTGATGGAACTCACCATCGAGGAAGGAAACAGTCATGTTCGCAATGAATAGAGGCCGGCTCACGCTCATCGGCGCCGTCGCGGTTGGGGCCGTCGTAGCCCTTGCAGGGTGTGCGTCGGGGGACCCCCTGGCGGAACCGTCGAATAGCGCCGCCGCCGACACCATCGTGGTCGGATCTCAGGCGTACTACTCCAACGAGATCATCGCGGAGATCTACTCCCAGGCACTCGAAGCCGGCGGATTCACCGTCGACCGGCAGTTCCAGATCGGCCAGCGCGAGGTGTACCTGCCCGACATCGAGGCGGGCAAGATCGACGTCTTCCCCGAGTACAGTGGAAGCCTCCTCCAAGCCCTCGACAAGGAAGCAGTCGGCGGTACCAGCGACGAGACCTACGACGAGCTGCAGGCCGCCCTGCCCGACAACCTGCGGGTTCTTGACAAAGCCGACGCCTCCGACCAGAACTCCTGGACCGTCACCGACGCTTTTGCGAGCCAGTACGGCCTCACCGACATTGCCTCGCTCACCAAGGTCACCGAACCGATCACCGTGGGTGGCAATTCTGAGCTTGAAACCCGGCCCTACGGGCCAACTGCCCTGAAAGAGAAATACGGCATCAACATCGCCGGCTTCGTTCCGGTTGAAGACAGCGGCGGACCGCTGACCCTTAAGGCCCTCGTCGACGGTGATATCCAGCTCGCCAATATCTACACGGCCGACCCGAACATCAAGACCAACAATCTGGTCGCCCTCGCCGACCCCGACGGACTGTTCTTTCCGGACAACGTCGTGCCTGTCGTCTCCGAGAAGGTGGATGACAGTGCGGCAGCGATTTTGAACAAGGTCAGCGCGGCCCTGACGGCCGACACACTCGTGGACCTGAACTCACAGAGCAAGAACGACCAGCTGTCGGCCGACAAGATCGCAACAACCTGGCTGACCCAGGAAAAGCTCCTTTAGTCGACGTCGGCCTACGCCGCGAACAAAATGAATGCCGGCCCGGCCAAGAGCACCACCGACACGGTGAGTGCTCCGGCCGTGGCCGAATAGCGCAGCGGTACGGCCGGGTTCACCAGCCGCGCCACGCGCGGCATCACCTGCTGCGCCGCGTGCTCGGGCGCTGCCACCGGGCCCTTCTCGGTGAGTGAAGCGGATGCGGCGGCGCGCGCCGTCGCATCCGCTTCACCGAGAGAGGGGGCGGCGAAACCGGCCAGCGCGAAGCCGGTGAGGGCGATCGCGCGGGCCAGGGTGTGATCGTCTACTACGCGGCGGGCGTGATCGTCCGCAAGCATCTCCACCAGCAGCGCGACAGCATTCTCGGCGCGATTGGCGATGGGAAACCACGGCAGGGCGCTGTGCCAGCTCTTGAAGGCGAGCAAGACCAGATGGTGCTGCTGCACGAGGTGAGCTTGCTCGTGGGCGATGACCGCGCGCACCTGTTCCGCATCGAGCAGGCGCAGCAGGCCGTTGGAGAGCACGGTCGCTGAGTGACCCGCTCCGGGCAGGCAGTACGCGACCGGGGCCGGGTGGTCGATGACGCGCATGCCCGGTTGTCCGTGCAGCGGATCGCTCAGCAGCGCGATGAGGGTGTGGTGACGGCGCCGCTGGCGCTCGGCCCGCACGAACGTTGCCAACAGGTTCAGCAGCAGGTGCGTGCCGAGCAGAATGGCCGCTCCGAGCGCGAGCACGTGGCTGACGCTCGTGCCGACCGGAAGGGTTCCGGCCCGCAGGTCGCCACTGAGGGCGCTGACACCAGCGCCGAGATCGGCCCCGAAAGGAACGAGGCCGTAGAGCAGCAACGAGCCGATCATAGACAGTCCGCCCGACAATGCGATGGCCTGCCACAGCACGAGGGCCACGCCGGGGGAGCGTGCCGGCCAGCCGGCGCGAGCCAGGGCCAGCGGGACCGGCCAGGCCAACAGCAGGGCGATGACGCCGAGCAGGGCGGCGGCGGTGATCACGGGGAGTGCTGGCTGGCCCGGGTGGGTCAGTCGTTGTCGACGGTCGCCGTGCCGAGCAACTGGCGCAGGGTTTCTGCCTCCTGCGGGGTGACACCGCCGATGAAGCGCACGAGGGCCGCGTGGCGATCGGGCACCTGACCGAGTACCTCGTGCATGAGGCCGGCCGTGTGGGCGGCCCGGCTCATGGCTGCGGTGTAGGCGTGCGGGCGCACAGTGCGATCGCGGGTTACGAAGCCTTTGCCCTCGAGCCGGGACAGCACGGTCAAAATGGTGGTCGTCGCCAATGGCTTGGCCGGCCGCTCCGAGATCCGGGGGTTGATCAGGGCATCTTTGAGCTCGTTGGCCGTCAACGAGGTCGGGGAGTCCCACAGGACATCCATCATCAGCCTCTCGAGCACACCCAAACTTCCCATGTTGTGTACAGTACGCTGCGAAACTGTGATTTCTACGAGTTGTAGAAGAGTAGTGTTCTACGTAGCGTAGAAAAGTCAGCGCGCGTAACACAAACTTGCTGGAGGGCACATGAACGAGTGGTTGGATCCTTTACTCCTCTCACGGTGGCAGTTCGGTCTCACGACCATTTACCACTTTCTCTTCGTCCCACTCACCATTGGAATGGCCCTCACGGTCGCCATCTTCCAAACGGCGTGGGTACGCACCGATAAGGCCAAATACCTGCAGCTGACGCACTTCTTCGGCAAAATCTTTCTGATCAACTTCGCCATGGGCGTCGTGACCGGCATCGTGCAGGAGTTCCAGTTCGGCATGAACTGGTCGGACTACTCGCGCTTCGTCGGTGACGTCTTCGGCGCCCCGCTCGCATTCGAGGGCATCACCGCATTCTTCCTGGAGGCCACGTTCATCGGCCTCTGGATCTTCGGCTGGGACAAACTGCCCAAAAAGATCCACCTGGCGACCATCTGGCTCACCGTGATCGGCTCGATCACCTCGGCCTACTTCATCCTCGCGGCGAACGCGTTCATGCAGAACCCGGTAGCGTTCGAGATGAACGCCGAAAAGGGTCGCGCTGAACTCACCAGTATCGGTGAGCTCCTGACCAACCCGATCGTGCTGGCATCCTTTCCGCACACGATCTTTGCCTGCTTCATGGTCTCGGCCGGCCTGATTATCTCGGTCGCCGCCTGGCACCTCGCCCGCAACCAGCACTTCGAAACCATGCGGCCGGCGCTTAAGTTCGGCATGTGGATGATGATCATCGCCGGAATTCTCACGACGGTATCCGGCGACCAGCTCAGCCTGATCATGACCGAAGTCCAGCCGATGAAGATGGCCTCGGCCGAGGCCATGTACGTCACCGCGACCGGTGCGAACGCCTCGTTCTCGATCTTCACCCTCGGAACCCCCGACGGTGTGAGCGAGCTGTTCTCGGTGCGCATCCCATACCTGCTCTCGTTCCTGTCGACGCACACAATGGACGGAACCGTCGAGGGAATCAACAACCTGCAGGCACAGTATGTCGACGTCTACGGCCCCGGCGACTACACCCCGACCATCTGGGTCACCTACTGGTCCTTCCGCTGGATGATCGGCCTCGGCCTCGCCCACATGCTGGTGGCTATCGCCGGCCTGTTCTTCACCCGCAAGAATGCCGCCAAGCCGGCCCGCCCGTGGATGTGGAAGGTCGCCATCTGGAGCTTCCCGATGTCGCTGCTCGCCATGAGCGTCGGCTGGACCTTCACCGAAATGGGCCGCCAGCCCTGGATTGTGTTCGGACTCATGCGCACCGAAGACGGCATCTCGCCCGGCGTGACCGGTCTGGAAATTCTGATCTCGCTGATCGTCTTCACCCTGCTCTACGGAATTCTCGCGGTGGTCGAGTTCAAGCTCATCCTCAAGGCCGTTCAGAAAGGCCCGGACGATGCTCCGGTTCACGATGCTGAATCCGGCGTCGCCAAGCAAGCTGTCACGGTCTACTAGAACGGTTAGCAGGAATACAAGATGGATCTCACAATTCTCTGGTTTTGGATCATCGCCGCGTTGTTCATCGGGTACTTCGTACTCGACGGCTTCGACTTCGGGGTTGGCATGTCCCTGCCGTTCCTCGGCAAGGATGACACCGATCGCCGCGTTCTCATCAACACCATCGGTCCGGTCTGGGACCTCAACGAAACCTGGGTCATCGTGGCCGGCGCGGCCCTGTTCGCGGCCTTCCCGGAGTGGTACGCCACAATGTTCAGCGGGTTCTACCTGGCCCTGCTGCTCATCCTGGTCGCACTGATTTTGCGCGGTGTCTCGTTCGAATACCGGCACCAGCGCCCCGAATCCACCTGGAAGAAGTGGTTCGACGGCATGATCATCGTCGGCTCGGCCGTACCGGCCCTGCTTTGGGGTGTGGCCTTCGCCAACGTCGTTCGCGGCGTGAAGCTCGATGCGGACCACGACTACATCGGCACGTTCTTCGACCTGCTCAACCCCTACGCTCTGCTCGGTGGCGTCACCACGTTGCTGCTGTTCTTCGTGCACGGGGTGGTGTTCATCTCGCTCAAGACCGAGGGCGACATTCGCGTTCGAGCACGCAAACTGGCCACCAAAGCCGGAATCGTCACGATCGTCGTCGCGGCCAGCTTTCTGGCCTGGACGACCCTCGCCTACGGCACCCTGGCATCCACTCTTTTCGCCGCCCTTGCCGCTGTCGCACTGATCGCATCGTTCCTGGCCAACCTGCGCGGCGCCGAACGGCTCGCTTTCGGCTTGATGGCCGGCACGATCGCTTTCGCCGTCCTCACCCTGTTCGCGTCGCTCTTCCCCGACGTCATGCCGGCCAGCAACGACCCGGCGAACAGTCTCACCATTGCCAACGCCTCCTCGTCGTCGTACACGCTCGGCGTAATGAGCTGGACCGCACTGATCGGGATGCCCGTCATCCTGCTCTACCAGGGCTGGACCTACTGGGTGTTCCGCAAGCGCATCGGCCGGGCCCACATCGAGGTCGCCGTACACTAAAGCAGTGCGCCCCCTGGATCCTCGCCTTCTTCGTTACGCCTCGGCAGCGCGCCGGTTTCTTCTGATCGGTGCGCTGCTGGGTTTCGCACAAACCCTTGTCGTGATCGCGTTCGCCTGGCTGCTGACCCGGGCGATCACCCTCGCGATCGCTGGACAGTTCGTCGGCGAGATCATTCCGACCCTGGCCGCTTTGGCCGGGGTCGTTGTGCTGCGATCGGTGCTCATCTGGCTGCTCGAACTCGCAGCCAATCGCGGCGCCGCCCAGGTGAAGAGCCAGTTGCGGGCCCTCGTCCTGGCCAAGCTGGCAGACCGAGGCCCCGACTGGGTCGCGTCCCGGCAGAGCGCACGCCTCTCCACCGTCGTGACGACCGGTCTCGACGCGCTTGACAACTACTTCGCCCGGTATCTGCCACAACTGCTGCTGACCGTGATCGCGACCCCGATCCTGATCGCGGTCATGCTCTGGCAGGACCTCGGCAGCGGTCTCACCGTGCTCATCGTGCTGCCGGTCATTCCCGTTTTCATGATTCTGATCGGCCGGGCCACCCAGTCGGTGCAGCAGGAACAATGGCAGGCGCTGCAACGCCTCTCCACCGGATTCCTCGACGTGGTCGGCGGGCTTGGAACCCTCAAGATCTACGGCCGGGAACGGCGCCAGTTCGATCGCATCCGTTCCATCACCGAGGAATATCGCACCCGCACCATGAAGGTGCTGCGGGTATCCTTCCTGAGCGGCTTCGTGCTTGAACTCGCCGCGAGCCTCTCGGTCGCCATCATCGCCGTGTCGATCGGTCTGCGACTCATCGACGGCGCGCTGCTGCTCGGCGTCGGCCTGTTCGTTCTGCTGCTCGCCCCGGAGGCGTTTCTGCCGTTGCGCCAGGTGGGCGCACAATTCCACGCCGCGGCCGACGGCCTCGCCGCCGCCGAAGAACTGTTCGCGATTCTCGACGACGAGGCCGTGCCGGCAGCGACTGCACTTTCGTCAGCGCTTTCGACGGTGCCTCCGACAGCGGATGCCGCGGGCGCTCGCACCGCTGCTCCGGTCGAGCAGCTCGGCCCCCGTCCCGGTTCCGGGTCGGGGGCGCTCCGCCTGGCGGGCGTCTCGGTACTGCGTGGCGACACCATCGTGATCGACCGGCTGCACGCAGAATTTGCCCCCGGCGAGCTGAGCGTCGTGCGCGGCGTGAGCGGCGTCGGCAAATCCACCCTGGTTGCGGCCCTCCTCGGTTTTGTGCCGGTGACCGGCGAGCTCAGTCTCGGCGGCGTGGCCGTACCGGCCGGGCCCGGGCGGCCGTGGCTCGCCTGGGCCGGCCAGAAGCCCGGCCTCTTTCGGGGAACGGTGGCCGAGAATGTGGCGCTCCGCGCGGCATCCGCTGACCCGACGGTGCCCGATCAGATGGCACCATCGCGGACGGTACCCGACCCGGTCCTGATCGCACAGGCGCTGCTCTGGGCTGGTGCCGCTGACGTTTCGCCCGCTACGGTGCTGGGGGTGAACGGTGACGGCCTGTCGGGCGGTCAGGCGCAACGCGTCGCAGCAGCCCGGGCAATCTACCGTGCGCTCGCGAACGATTGTCACGTGCTGATTCTGGACGAACCGAGCTCGGCGCTCGACGCCGCCGCGGAAGCCGGTCTGCTGGCCGGGCTCCGCCGCCTGGCCGACCAGGGGCGCGTCGTGATCGTCGTCAGTCACCGTTCGGCCGTTGCGGCCGAGGCCGACCACGAGATCGAATTGCAGGAGCTGATTCATGTCTGACTCGATGCCGGGCGCGGCGGCCCGCGACGTGTTGCGCCTCGCCCAGCCGCGCCCGCGCTGGTTTACCCCGGGACTGATCGCGGGCATCGGGAGCGCCGTCATGGCCGTGGCACTGCTGGCCTGCTCGGCCTGGCTGATCACCCGCGCGGCCGAAATGCCGTCGCTGGCCTTTCTCGGGCTGGCCGTCGTCGGGGTGCGCGCCTTCGCCATCTTTCGGTCGGTGTTGCGCTATCTGGAACGGTTGACCAGCCACGATGCGGCGTTCCGGCAGCTGGCCGAACTGCGGCTGGGTATCTTTCGACGCATCGTTCCGGTCGCCCCGGCCGGGCTCGCGAGCACCGGACGCGGCGACCTGCTCACCCGCCTGGTGCGTGACGTCGACGACCTGCAGGACCTGCCGCTGCGCGTCGTGCAGCCGCTTCTCGTGGCCGGCCTGACCGCCCTGCTGAGCGTTATCGGCATCTGGCTGATCGTTCCGGCCGCCGGCCTCACCCTGCTCGTCTGCCTGCTGCTCGCCGCAGTTCTCGGAACGATCCTCTCCGGCAGACTGGCGGCCACGGCCGACCGCGAGCTCGCACCGCTGCGCGGAGCCCTCGCCGATGAAGTGCTCGAGGTCATCGAGAACCTGGACGTGCTCACCGCCTTCGACGCCCTGAGCCCGCGCCTGGCTCAGCTCGCTCGCACCGATGCGCGCCTGCGCCGCGCCACTCTGCGCCGGTCGGTCGGGGTGGGCGTACAGTCCGCCGTCGTCTCGCTGTTCGCCGGTCTTGCGACACTCGGCGCGCTCTACTTCGGCATCCCGGCGCTCGGTACCGGCGGCGGGCTGCTCAGCCCCAACCTGCTCGCCCCGACCCTGGTCGTGGCCGTACTGGTACCCATGGCCGTGTTCGAGGTCTTCGGCATGATTCCCCTCGCCGCGTCGGCCTGGCGTCAGGTGCGGGTGAGCGCGCGACGCGTGGCTGATGTCGTGCCGGCTTCCCCGCCCGCTGAGATTCCGGTCGACATCGAAAATTCGTTGGCGCTGCCTGAGTACGACCGGGATGAGTTCGTGCTGGAACTGACCGACGTCGGCGCGCACTGGCCAGGCCAGACGGAACCCGGCGTGGCCGGCGTGAGCCTGCGCCTGGCTCCGGGTGACCGCGTGCACCTCGCCGGGCCGAGCGGCGCCGGAAAGACCACTCTCGCCCAGGCCCTCGTTCGGTTTCTCGACTACACCGGGTCGTATCGGCTCGGCGGGGTCGAGGCACGGCTGCTCGCCCAAACCGAGGTGCGGCGCATGGTCGGACTGTGCGAGCAGCGACCGTGGTTGTTTGACGACAGCATCCGTCAGAATCTGCTGTTCGCCCGCGATACCGCCACCGACGCC
Organism: Cryobacterium sp. TMT1-3; assembly: GCF_004402315.1. Lineage (NCBI taxonomy): Bacteria > Bacillati > Actinomycetota > Actinomycetes > Micrococcales > Microbacteriaceae > Cryobacterium > Cryobacterium sp. TMT1-3. The sequence goes on along the minus strand of NZ_SOFW01000022.1, from coordinate 68,994 downwards.
GAGCTTCTGGCGGTGCTGGCCCGAGTCGGACTGGCCGACTGGGCCGCGCAGCGCGGCGGCCTCGACGCCCGTGTCGGCGAGCGTGGGGCGCTCGTCTCCGGGGGGCAGGCCCAGCGCATCGCGCTCGCGCGGGCGCTGCTCGCCGACTTTCCGGTGCTCATCGTCGACGAACCCACCGCCAACGTCGACAGTGCAGGGGCGGATGCCCTCGTGCGCGACATCCTCACCGCGGCGGCCGACGCCCACCGCGCGGTGCTGCTCATCTCGCATACCCCCGTGCCCGACGACCTCATCACCAGCCGCGTGACCATGCCGTTTCGCGGGTGAGCAGCCGCAGCGCTCAGTCCATGTGGCGCGATTCAAGGCGGTGCAGCCACTTCTTGATCAGATAGACGAGCAGCACGAACAGGGCGATGACGCCGACGAACAGGTAGCCGGCGAAGTGCAGCTGCCCGCTCAACTCGCGGTAGCCGCCGGCCGCCGCCGATCCGACGCTCACGTAGGTGAGCGACCAAAGGACGCAGGCGGGGACCGTCCAGGCCATGAAGGTGCGGTACCGCATGCGACTCGCGCCGACGGTCACCGGAATGAGCGAGTGCAAAACAGGAAGAAACCGGGAGATGAAGACGGCCACACCGCCGCGCCGATCCAGGTAGTTCTCGGCCCGAATCCAGTTGCGTTCGCCGATGCGTCGACCGAGTCTGCTGCCCCGAATGAACGGGCCGAAGTGGTGCCCGAGGGCGAAACCGATGCTCTCCCCAGCCAGGGCGCCGACGATGACGGCCACGACGAGGGTGACGAATTCGACCGGGCCGGTGACCGCCGTGCTGGCCACGATCACGATGGTGTCGCCGGGGACGACCAGACCGACGAGCACCGAGGTCTCCAGCAGCATGCCCAGAAAGGCAAGCAGCGTTCGAAGGACCGGGTCGACGCCGGAGACGGTGTCCAGAATCCAAGTGAGGATGTCATTCATTTCTCCCAGCCTACGTGCACGGCGTGATTCGACAAGGTCGCCCGACCAGCGCCGTCGCCGTCGTGCCCGCGCGGCAAAGCTAGGCTGGTCAGGTGACCGTGCAGAGCAAGCTCCTGGCCGGCTGGTGGGACCCCGCGGCCGTATTCGCGGCGCTCTACGCCGACGAGGGGTATGCCTTCTGGCTCGATGCCGGCCCGGGAACACGCACCGGCGTCAGCTACCTCGGGGCCGCCTCGCCCCGTTCCCGTTTCGTCACGGCGTCGGTCGGAGCCGGAACGGTCACCAGCCGGTACCTCCACCCAGCGGATGCTGCGCCGCCGGACGTCACGCACGAGACAATTTTCGAGTTCCTGCGTCGCGATCTGGCCGGGTGTGACGACGCGCCGAGCGCGAGCGACGGGTTCGAGCTCGGCTGGGTCGGCTGGCTCGGCTACGAACTCGGCTCAGCCACCGTCGGCACGCCAGCGCACCCGTCGCGCTACCCCGATGCGGCATTGCTCGAAATCGACCGCCTCATCCGGTTCGACCATCATGAACGCACGGTGACCCTCGTGGCCCGCCCGAACGCCGGGTGCGCAACCGCGGTCGCCGACTGGTTCGGCCAGACGCTTGCTGCCCTGGCGACGATTCCGGCGGCGACCGCGCCGACCCGTGCAACCGCGCCGGCGGCATCCGCTGTTCCGCGCTGGCGTCACCAGCCCAGCGACTATACCGCCCTGATCGAGACCTGTCTGGCCGCCATCCGCGACGGCGATGCCTACCAGCTGTGCCTGACCAACGAGATTCGGGTACCTGGGCGGTGGCATCCGGTCGACACCTACGGCGTCTTGCGCTCCGGCAGTCCGAGCCACCACGGCGGTCTGCTGCGATTCGGCGATCTGGCGCTGCTCAGCGCGAGCCCCGAACAATTTCTTCACGTCGGGCGGGACCGGCGCATCCGCACCAAGCCGATCAAGGGCACCCGCCCGCGCTCGACCGAGCCGAGCGAAGACGACCGGCTTAAACGTGAACTTGCCGCGAGCGACAAGGAACGCGCCGAAAACCTGATGATCGTCGACCTCATGCGCAACGACCTCGGACGCATCGCCGAGCTTGGCACGGTCGCGGTGTCAACGCTGCTCGCGGTGGAGAGCTACCCGCACGTGCACCAGCTGGTCAGCACCATCGAGGCTCAACTGTCACCGGGGGTCACCGGGCTGGACGCCATCGAGGCGTGTTTTCCGGCCGGCTCCATGACGGGCGCTCCGAAACGAAGCGCGATGACTATTCTCGACGCGCTCGAGGGGGGCCCGCGGGGCATCTATGCCGGTTCCTTCGGGTATATCGGGCTTGGTGGCAGCATTGATCTGGCCATCGTCATTCGCAGCATCGTGCTCGATCCCGCCGGCGCGAGCATCGGCACCGGCGGCGGAATCACCGCCCTCTCCACCGCCGCCGAAGAGATCGAAGAGACCCGAATCAAGGCGGCCGCACTGCTGGCGGCCCTCGGTGTCGCCGCGTCCGAGTAATCTAAGGGGTGTGCCCGTGCGCTTTGTCGTGCGTGCGCCCGAGCGCATGCACCGCCGTGCACTCGAACCATCCCCGCAATGAATGAGAGTCACGTGGCACACGAGCACGAAAGCGTACGCATTGACGCGCGCGACGAGAGCGACGAAGAAGTGTACGACTTCTCGGCGATCCAGGCGAAGTGGCAACCCATCTGGGACGAGCTCGCTCCGTTCAAGACCAGCGCCGAGGGTGACACCCGCCCCCGCAAGTATGTGCTCGACATGTTCCCCTACCCGTCCGGCGACCTGCACATGGGGCACGCCGAGGTGTACGCCCTCGGCGATGTCGTGGCACGCTACTGGCGCCACCAGGGGTTCAATGTGCTGCACCCCATCGGCTGGGACTCCTTCGGGCTGCCAGCCGAGAACGCCGCCATCAAGCGGGGCATCGACCCGCGCGGCTGGACCTACGACAACATTGCGCAGCAGAAGAAGAGTATGAAGCTCTACGCGACCAGCTTCGACTGGGACCGCGAACTGCACACGAGCGACCCCGAATATTACAAGTGGACCCAGTGGCTGTTCCTGCAGTTGCACAAGAAGGGCCTCGCCTACCGCAAGGACAGCTGGGTGAACTGGGACCCGATCGACCAGACCGTGCTCGCCAACGAGCAGGTGCTGGCCGACGGCACGAGCGATCGCAGTGGCGCCGTCGTGGTGAAGAAGAAACTCACCCAGTGGTATTTCAAGATCACCGACTACGCCGACCGCCTGCTCGACGACCTCAACCAGCTCGAAGGTACCTGGCCGGCCAAGGTGCTCAACATGCAGCGCAACTGGATCGGGCGCTCCATCGGAGCGGACGTCGACTTTCAAATCGAAGGTCGCACGGAACGCGTCACCGTGTTCACGACCCGGCCGGACACCCTGTTCGGTGCCACGTTCATGGTCGTCGCGCCGGACTCCGACCTCGCCGCCGAACTGGTCGCCGGCTCCAGCGCCGACGTTCAGGCCGCGTTCGGGGACTACCTCGTGCAGGTGCAACGCAGCACCGAGATCGAGCGTCAGGCCACCGATCGGCCCAAGACCGGCGTGTTCCTCGGGCGCTACGCGATCAACCCGGTCAACGGCGAACGCCTGCCCATCTGGGCGGCCGACTACGTGCTCGCCGACTACGGCACCGGCGCGATCATGGCCGTTCCGGCCCACGACCAGCGCGACCTCGACTTCGCCCGCGCCTTCGACCTGCCCGTGCGCGTTGTCGTCGACACGAACTCCCCGGCCACCGGCATGATCCCGGTGATCACGCCGGGCATGCTCGACGGCACCGAAGAACTGCCCGAGCTCGACCCGCTGAGCACCGGCATCGCCCTGGCTGGCGAAGGCCGCCTGATCAACTCCGGTGCGCTGAACGGGCTGAGTAAGATCACCGCCATCAAGCGCATCATCGAGAAGTTGGCCGCCGACGGGCTCGGCCGGGCCGCGAAAAACTACCGCCTGCGCGACTGGCTCGTCTCCCGTCAGCGCTACTGGGGTGCTCCGATCCCGATCATCCACGGCGCCGACGGTGCCGAGATCCCGGTGCCGGAAGACCAGCTGCCGGTGCTGTTGCCGCCGGCCGAGGGCCTCGATCTGAAACCCCGGGGCACGTCGCCACTGGGCGGCGCCGCCGACTGGGTGAACGTGCCGAACCCGATCGACGGCACTCCGGCGACCCGCGACGCTGACACCCTGGACACCTTCGTCGACAGCTCCTGGTACTTTCTGCGGTTCCTCAACCCGAACGATGACACCAAGGCCTTCGACCCGAAGGAAGCCGAGAAGTGGGCGCCGGTCGACCAGTACGTCGGCGGTGTCGAGCATGCCATCCTGCACCTGCTTTACGCGCGCTTCATCACGAAGTTCCTGTTCGACGAGGGCTACGTGAGCTTCACCGAGCCCTTCACCGCGCTGCTGAACCAGGGCATGGTCATTCTCGACGGCGCCAAGATGAGCAAGAGCAAGGGAAACCTGGTCTACTTCACCGAGGAGATCGCACAGTACGGTGTCGACGCGGTGCGCCTCACGATGGCGTTCGCCGGCCCGCCGGAGGACGACATCGACTGGGCCGACGTCTCGCCCGTTGGCTCGGCCAAATTCCTGGCCCGCGCCTGGCGGGTCGCCCGTGACGTCACGAGCGCGCCCGACGTTGAGTGGAAGACCGGCGACGTCACCCTGCGCCGCGTCACTCACCGCTTCCTGGCTGATGCGCCCGGCCTGGTGGAATCGTTCAAGTTCAACGTCGTCGTCGCACGTCTGATGGAACTGGTCAACGCCACCCGCAAGGTGATCGACACCGGTGCCGGGCCAGCGGATGCCGCCGTGCGCGAAGCCGCCGAGGCCACCGCCATGGCGCTGAACCTTTTCGCCCCCTATGCGGCCGAAGACATGTGGGAGCATCTCGGCTACGAGCCGTGCATCGCCCTCGTGCCGTGGCGCAAGGCCGAGCAGACCCTGCTCGTGCAGGAGTCGGTCACCGCGGTCGTTCAGGTCGACGGCAAGATGCGCACCCTGCTCGACGTCTCGCCCAAGATCTCCAGCGAAGACCTCGAAAAGCTGGCGCGGGACTCGTCCGCGGTCATCCGCTCGATCGGTGAGCGCGAAATCATCAAGGTGATCGTGCGCGTACCCAAGCTCGTCTCGTTCGTCACCCGAGGCTAACGCCCAGCGCGGAAGGGTCGGGGACCTCCTCCACAAAGGTTTCCCCGACCGGGCTGTGCACAAATAGTTCGGCCGCCGGCCAGTGGATGCCCCGCACGCTCTAGCCTGCGAACATGCAGCCCGACCGATCCCCGCTCGATTTGGAGCGTCTCGCGCCCGCCGCCCGGGGCCGCCCGCGCCTCCGGGTCGGCGTCGGCGCGGCCGTCGTGTTGCTGCTGCTGGCCCTCGTCGTGGCCGTCATCGTATCCGCCATCGGCCAGCAGGCCGGGCAACGCACGGTGGGTTCAGCAACCGTCTCCATTCCCTCCGGCAGTTCGACGGCCGACTCGTTCGACGCGGGGGCTGGCGCAGCGCCAGACGCTGACGTGGGCGTGATTATCTTCGTGCACGTGCTGGGAGCGGTCACCCGGCCCGGACTGTTCGAGTTGCGCGACGGCGCCCGGGTGATGGATGCTATTGCGGCCGCCGGAGGATTGACCGTTGAGGCCGATCCCGCGGGGGTGAACCTGGCCCGCATCCTCAGTGACGGCGAGCAATTCTATGTTCCCCGTCAGGGTGAAGTGCCACCGGCAATCCCGGCTGCCGGTTCCGGTTCCGGGGGCGCGAACGCCCCAGCTGCCAAGGTCAACCTCAACTCCGCCACGGTGGCCGATCTGGATTCCCTGCCCCGCATCGGCCCGACCATGGCGCAGCGCATCGTCGACTTTCGCACGACCAACGGCCGGTTCACCAGCGTCGACGGACTGCGTGACGTCGCCGGCATCGGCGACAAAACCTTCGAGGCGCTCAAAGACCTCATCACCATATGAACCTCGACCTGCGGTTAATGCTCCCGGCACTGGCCGTCTGGCTGACCGCCGGCGTGCTCATCGCAGTGCCCGCGGGCGCCGGTATGGTTGCCGTGACCCTGTGGCTGGTCGCCGGAGCGTGTACCGCGCTGCTGGTCGTACGCCGGATGCCGCGGCGCCGGCAGTGGCCGACGGCGCCGCCCGCCGCGCGCTGGCAGAAACTGGGCGGCAGTATCGTGCTCTGCTGCGCCGGCGCAGCACTCGCAGCCACCGCCGTCGGTGTCTGGGCGCCGGTACGGCTGCCGCCCGAGGTGCGAACTGCCGCCGCAGCCCACGCAACGGTCACGGCCACCGTCACCGTATGGTCGGTTCCGGTCGCCGCGAAAGCGTTCATCGGCAGCGGCACCTCGGGGCGGGTGCGCTATCGGGCCACGCTGACCGAGATCGACAGCTGCGGGGAGACGACCCGCGTCTCGAGCCCGATCGTGGTCTTCGCGGAAGCAGCCGGAGACGGCACCGAACCGGAGATCGGCACCACCCTGGCCGTGCGCGGTACCCTGCGAATGACCGAACCCGGTGATGCCACGGTGGCCCTCCTGTTCGCCACCGGCCCAGCCCCCAACACCGAAGCAAACAGTGTCACTCCACCGCCATGGTGGCTGCACTGGGCCAATGACCTGCGCGCCCGCTTTACAACGGCGGCGACGAACCTCAGCGGTGACGGGGGAGACCTGCTTCCCGGGTTGGCCATCGGCGACACAAGCTCGGTCAGCCCCACCCTCGACTCCGCGATGAAGACCAGCTCCCTCAGCCACCTCACGGCGGTTTCCGGTGCCAACTGCGCCATCGTGATCGCGTCGATCATGCTGCTCGGCGGCTACCTTCGGCTGCGTCGTTCCTGGCGCATCGGGCTGTCGCTCCTGACGCTGCTCGGCTTCACCGTTCTGGTCACCCCGGAACCGAGCGTGCTGCGCTCGGCTGTCATGGCCACCGTCACCCTGTTGTCGATCGGGGCCGGCCGCCCCGGACGTGGTGTGCCCACCCTGCTCGCCGTCGTGATCGGTCTGCTCGTGACCGATCCCTGGCTGGCCCGCAACTATGGCTTTGCCCTGTCGGTGCTCGCGACGGCCGGGCTTCTCGTGCTCGCCGGCCCACTGGCACGCGTTCTCGCCCAGTGGATGCCGACGGCCCTCGCCGCGATCATCGCCATTCCGCTGGCTGCCCAGCTGGCCTGCCAGCCGGTGCTGATCCTGCTGAACCCCAGCCTGCCGCTCTACGGGGTACCGGCCAACATTCTGGCCGGGCCCGCCGCACCGATTGCGACGGTGGTCGGACTGGTCGCCTGCCTGACCCTCCCGGTGCTCCCCGGCGTCGCAGTGGCACTGCTCGGCCTGGCCTGGCTGCCGTCCGCGTGGATCGCGGCCGTCGCCCAGGGGGTGTCCCTGCTGCCCGGCACCCGACTGCCCTGGCCGGGCGGTGCACCGGGCGTGCTGCTGCTCGCGCTCGTCACCCTCCTCACGCTGGTCGTGGTGCTGCGCGGCCCGACCGCCCGCCCGGCCCGCTGGCCCGCCGCGGTGCTCGCCGTACTCTTGGTCGGTCTCGGGGGCTATGCCGGATCGCTCATCGGTGCGGGGATCGGCCGGGTCGCCTCCTTCCCGCCCGACTGGCAGATCGCGGCCTGCGACATCGGGCAGGGTGACGCCGTCGTCGTGCGCGACGGCGATCAGTACGCCCTCGTCGATGTGGGGCCGGACCCGCAGCTGCTCACCGTCTGCCTCGCCACCCTCGGCATTTCCCGCATTAATCTGCTCGTGCTCACCCACTACGACCTCGACCACATCGGCGGGGTCGATGCCGTCCTCGGCAAGGTCGACACGGCGCTGGTCGGAGTGCCGGAGAACGCGCAGGATGAACGCCTGCACGAACGTCTCGCAGCTGGTGGCGCCACGGTCCACCAGGGTGCCCGCGGAGATTCCGGCACCCTCGGCGGGCTGCGTTGGAACATCCTCTGGCCCATTCGCGGCGCGACGACGATGCAGGTGGGAAACCCGGGAAGCATCACGATCATGTTCGACGGGCGGGGCATCCGTTCGATCTATCTCGGCGATCTCGGCGAGGACTCGCAGAATGCCCTGCTGCGGGCGTCGCCGCCCGGGCGAGTCGACGTCGTGAAGGTCGCGCACCACGGTTCGGCCGACCAGAGCCCGAAACTCTACGCGCAGCTGCAGGCGCGGATCGGGCTCATCTCGGTCGGCGCCGCGAACAGCTACGGGCATCCCACCGACGCCCTGCTGAACACTCTCGCAGCGGTGGGAACACTGCCGATGCGCACCGACCGGGAAGGCCTGGCCGTCGTCGCGCCGGGCGCCAACGGCACCCTCGTACTGTGGACCGAGAAGGTCGGCGACCGCGGTCCCCCCGCCACTTCCACGCCCACGCAAACCGTGGCACCGGATGCTGCCGGACCGGTCGGTGCTGCGGGTTAAGCTTGATCGACCCCACCAAAATCGAGGAGAGCGCATTGGCTGCACGACCCGCCACCACCGGTTCCCGCGCCGGCAAGGCTGCGCCCGCCCGAACGAACAAGGGCACCGTCATTCCCCAGCTCGGTTGGCACCAGGTGCGTCCGGCGCCGATCGTGCTCGTCACGGGAACCGAAACTTTCCTCGCCGAACGCGCCATCCGCCAGCTGCGCGACTTTCTCAAGCTGGAAGATCCGAGCCTCGAGATCAGCGACGTGCAGGCCGACAGCTATGCTCCCGGCGAGCTGCTCACCCTCGCGAGCCCGTCGCTGTTCGGTGAGCCGCGCCTGATCAGGGTCAGCAACGTTGAAAAATGCAGCGACACGTTTCTGGCGGAGGCGCTCGACTATCTCGAGAACCCCGCCGACGACACCTACGTCGTGCTGCGTCATGGTGGGGGAGTGCGCGGCAAGAAACTGCTCGACACCATCCGCGGTGGCCTCGGCGGCGCCATTGAGATCGTCTGCACCGAGCTGAAGAAAGACACCGAGAAGTACGAATTCGCCTCCAACGAGTTCAAGGCGGCCGGCAAACGCGTCACGGCCAGCGCTCTGCGCCAGCTCGTCGCCGCGTTCTCCGACGACCTGGCCGAGCTCTCCGCCGCGTGCCAGCAACTCATCGCGGACGCAACGAGCGAGGTCACCGAGACCACCGTCGACCGCTACTACGGCGGTCGGGTCGAGACCAACGCGTTCAAGGTTGCCGACTGGGCCATCGCCGGCCGCAACGGCGAAGCATTGATCACGCTCCGCCATGCCCTCAGCTCCGGCGCCGACCCCGTGCCGATCGTCGCGGCGTTCGCCATGAAGATTCGCACCATGGCCAAGGTGTTCGGGGCTCGGGGCGGTTCCGCCCAGCTCGGCGCCCAGTTCGGCCTCGCCCCGTGGCAGGTGGAACGCGCCCAAAAAGACCTCCGGGGCTGGAGCGACGAGGGCCTCGCCCGCTGCATCCTGATGCTCGCCGAGACGGATGCCGCCGTCAAGGGCGCAGGCCGCGACCCGGTCTTCGCGCTCGAACGCCTGATCGGCGTCATCGCCCGGCGTGGCGAGCAGTAGCCCGAACCAGGCCGGTCAGCGGTCGTCGGCGTCCGCGACCGTGATGGTGGAGCGGTTCAGGTAGAGCCACACTCCGTTTTGAAAGCTCGGGTTGCCGCAGACCCGGCTGGCCACCCAAACCGGCAGCAAGGTGGTCGACGCGGAGAGGTCGGCCGGCTTGGCCAGGGCCTCGAACGACGAGGGCAGGCTCGGGCAGAATTCGAGCTGCACCCGACCGGTGATGTCGGAGAACTGCACCGACACCGGCCGCTCGGCGGGCGGCACCAGAACTCGCAGGGCGCCGAGTCCGGCGACGGCCAGCAGAGCCGCGACGGCGAACACCGCTCCGAGCGCCGACAGCGAACGGATGCGCCGAATCGTTCGCGCAGACCCGTCAGCCTCGACAGTGCCGCTGCCGGGACGGGCGGGGCCGTGATTGTCGGGGCTGCGGGGTCCCGAGACCACCGCTGCCGCGAGGTAGAACGTGATTCCACCGAGAAACAGTGCGAGCGCGACCAGCGCCACCAGCCGCTGGTCCTGCGGAGTGACCGACACCCCGTCGCTCGCGTTGAACGCGAGCCACCCGGCCACAGCCAACGCCCCGGCGCTGAGCAGGGCGGCGAGAACACGAGCGTGTACGCGGCGATGCGGGCCGCTGGCGTCGGGGACAGAACTAACCGGTGGGGTGCTCTTCACCGCGTCAGTCTAGTGGGGCGCACCACTCCAGCACCCGTACCTCAACTATCTGCGCTGCCCGCCGGTGGAAACCAGAAAACCCCCACCGGAACGGCGAGGGTTTTCGGGTCTGAGGTGCAGCATCCGCTCAAACAAGACACTGCGGCCGCTCAGCGTGCTGGATGAAACCAGAACGGATCAGACGAGGGCGCTGATCAGACCAGTGCGCCGACAGCCTTAGCGATGGCCGACTTCTTGTTCGCAGCCTGGTTCTGGTGGATGACACCCTTGCTGACGGCCTTGTCGAGCTTCTTGGAAGCAAAGGCGAGACCGACGACGGCCTTGTCCTTGTCGCCAGCGGCAATCGCGGTGCGCGTCGCGCGGATCGCGGACTTGAACTCGCTCTTGACGGCTTTGTTGCGCTCCTGGGACTTCTTGTTGGTGCCAATTCGCTTGATCTGCGACTTGATATTTGCCACGTTTTTTACGCTTTCGTTAGGTTGTAGTACGGACAGCCGCTCAGCGGGTAGAGGGCGCTTGAGCGGCGAAAATCGTGCGGGGTGGGACCCAACACGCAAGCCAACCACTAACGCTACCAGCAATTGCTCGCACCCCCAAACCGGTCCGCTCCCTCAGCGGATGCCCGCCCCCGCTTCGCCGATGGACGCTCCCGCAGCGGATGCCCACGCTCGCTTCCCGCTGGTCGCCCGCCGCAGCGGATGCCCACGCCCAACCCGGACTCCACCAAGCGCGTGCGGTGGCCGACCTCACGCGGCGCTGGACACCCGCTCGGCGATCCGCAGGAGGATGGCCGTGAAACGTTCCGGCTGGGCCAGACTCGACAGGTGCGTCGCCCCCGGCACCATGAGGACCTGGCCGTTGCGGCAGGCGGCCAGAAAGCGTCGCTCGTTCAGTCGAAAATGATCGAGGGCGCCGTTGACCAGCCAGATCGGACCCGGATACGCGGCCAGGCTGGCCAGGGGAGTCAGCGTCGCGGTCGCGCGCAGTCCGGAATCCATCACGTCGAGGGCGGCGCCGCCCGCGAGCACATCGCGCGCTCCCGCCGCAGGCAGGAGCAGCCGTGCCATGGTCTCGTGTAGCCAGAGCCCCCGGTCGGGCAGTCGGTGAATGGTGCGAGCAAGCAGCCGGTACCCCTCGAGGAGCACGCCGCGCGGTTCGGCGCTGCACCCGGCGGCGACGAGACCGGCCACCCGGTCAGGATGCTCGGCAGCGTAGGCGACGGCGTAATAGCCGCCGAGGGAGAGGCCAACGAGCAGCACCCGGCCGCCGAGCGCCGCCACCCCGGCGTCGATGGCGGCGAGCGCGGCCCGCACCGTGAACGGTTCCTGCATCCGCTGACCGTGGCCGGGCAGATCGATCGCAAGCACCGGGTGCCCGGCGGTGCGCAGCGCCTCCTCCTGCACGCGCCACATCGTGGCCGAGGCACGGATGCCATGCACCAGGAGAACCGGCACACGGGGCGGGGCAGTCTCCATGCCGGTGAGCCTAGCCAGCCGCACCCGGAGTGGGCTGATCGTCGGGCGAGGCTCCAGCCCTGAACCCTCACGCATCGACAAGAGTTCGCGCCGGGGTGTCGATTCCGCCCTGTCTCGATCGTCATGTCGGTGTCACGATCAAATGATCAGAAGGGAAACCACTATGCAATACTCACTGCTCGTCATGAGCCAAGAAGCCGGCGACGCCGAGGTCAGCGACGAAGCCATGGAGTGGGGCCGCGCGGCCTTTGACGCCTGGGCGAAGTCGCTCGATGCCGCCGGGGTGCTCGTCTCCGCAGACATCTTGCAGCCGGTCGCCCACGCAACCACCATCTCGGTGCGTGACGGTTCCCTGCTGGTGCAGGACGGCGCGTTCATTGACACCAAGGAACGCCTCAACGGAACCTTTGTCATTGATGTGCCCGACCTCGACGCGGCCATCGGCTGGGCCGAGAGGTGCCCGGGCGCCCAGTATGGGGCCGTTGAGATCCTCCCCTCTGCCATCATTTTCCGCGAAGGTGCGAGGCACAGCCAGGTCAACGAGACAGCTGAGGCCTGATCAGCCGGACGGATGCCCAGGCGCGGGCCGAGCAGGTGGCCCGCGCCTCCTACGGGCGCCTGCTCGCCGTGCTCGCCGCACCCACCGGCGACATCCCCGCCGCCGAAGACGCCCTCTCCGATGCTTTCGAACAGGCGCTCAAGTCCTGGCCTCAGACGGGCATTCCTGACAATCCGAAAGGCTGGCTGGTGACGGTGGCTCGCAATCGCCTGCGCGATCTCTGGAAATCGGCCGCGCCGCGCCGCCAGGTTCCCCTCGGCGTGCTCGGCATGGACTCGGCGCGGATCGCTGCGGTGTTCCACCTGTCGCCGACCGCCCTGGCCCAGCGGTTGGTACGGGCAAAACGGCGGGTCCGCGCCGCTCGCGTCCCGTTCAGGATCCCCGAACGCTCCGAGCTTGCCTGGCGCCTGCCGCCCGTTCTGGAAGCCATTTACGGTGCCTACGCCATCGTCTGGCAGACGGCGGCATCGCGCGAGGTTAATTCGCTCGGCGGTGAGGCGCTCTATCTCGCGACGACACTCGGCGCCCACGTCGCCCTGTGCGTCGCCATCAGCGACGTCGACGGTGCCGAAGCCGCTTTGCAGGCGCTCGAGCGCATCGAGGGCGCCGACGACTTTCAGCCGGCTTGGGCCACCCGGGCCTACCTGCTCGCCCAGGCCGGCCAATTCCAGAGCGCCCGCGCCGCCTATGCTCGAACGATTGCCCTGACGACGGATGCCGCCGCTCGCGCTCGTCAGCAGCGCACCCGCGACGACCTCGGGTAACGCACGGGGACTGCCAACCGCCGGAGCATGGAAGAATAGACGAACTATGTCACCGAGAGCCCTTCACGCGCTGGAACCGGCCGCCACGGCCCCCGAGTTCATCCGCAACTTTTGCATCATCGCCCACATCGACCATGGCAAGTCGACGCTCGCCGACCGCATGCTGCAGATCACCGGCGTCGTCGACGAGCGTTCCATGCGAGCCCAGTACCTGGACCGCATGGACATCGAGCGTGAACGCGGCATCACGATCAAGAGCCAGGCTGTGCGCATGCCGTGGGAGCTCGACGGCGTCACGTACGCGCTCAACATGATCGACACCCCCGGGCACGTCGACTTCACCTACGAGGTTTCCCGCAGCCTCGCCGCCTGCGAGGGCGCCATCCTGCTGGTCGACGCGGCCCAGGGCATCGAAGCCCAAACCCTCGCCAACCTCTACCTCGCCCTCGAGAACGACCTCACGATTATTCCGGTGCTCAACAAGATCGACCTGCCCGCCGCCGACCCTGAGAAATATGCCCGCGAACTGGCGAGCCTCATCGGTGGTCGCCCCGAGGACGTGCTGCGCGTTTCCGGCAAGACCGGCGCGGGGGTCGAGGAACTGCTCAACCTCGCTACGACCATGATTCCGGCACCGAAGGGCAACCCGGATGCCGCCGCCCGCGCCATGATCTTCGACTCGGTCTACGACAGCTACCGCGGCGTCGTCACCTACGTGCGCATGATCGACGGCCACCTCAAGGCCCACGAGAAAATCCAGATGATGTCGACCAAGGCGACCCACGAGATCCTCGAGATCGGCGTCATCTCGCCGGAACCGGTCGAGAGCAAGGGCCTGAAGGTCGGCGAGGTCGGCTACCTGATCACCGGTGTGAAAGACGTGCGGCAGTCCAAGGTCGGCGACACCATCACGACCGCGGTGCGCCCGGCGACCGACGCGCTGCCCGGCTATGACGAACCGCAGCCCATGGTCTTCTCCGGTCTGTATCCGATCGACGGCAGCGACTATCCGGCGCTGCGCGAGGCCCTCGACAAGCTCAAGCTCTCTGATGCCAGTCTCGGGTACGAGCCGGAGACATCCGTCGCCCTCGGGTTCGGCTTTCGCTGCGGATTTCTCGGCCTGCTGCACCTTGAGATCATCACAGAACGCCTCGAGCGTGAATTCAACATCGACCTGATCACGACCGCGCCGAGTGTGCCCTACGAAGTCACCACCGACGACAAACGCACCATCACGGTGACCAACCCGAGCGAGTACCCCACCGGCAAGATCGCCAAGGTGCTCGAGCCCATGGTCAAGGCAGCGATCCTCGCGCCCAAAGACTATGTCGGCGTCATCATGGAACTCTGCCAGGGCCGCCGCGGCACCCTGCTCGGCATGGAATACCTCGGCGAAGACCGGGTCGAGATTCGCTACTCGATGCCGCTCGGTGAGATCGTGTTCGACTTCTTCGACATGCTCAAGGGCCGCACCGCGGGCTACGCCTCGCTCGACTACGAGCCCTCGGGCGAGCAGGAAGCCGACCTGGTCAAGGTCGACATCCTGCTGCAGGGTGAGCAGGTCGACGCCTTCAGCGCCATCGTGCACCGTGACAAGGCCTACGCCTACGGCGCTCTGATGACCGGTCGTCTGCGCAAACTGATTCCCCGCCAACAGTTCGAGGTGCCCATCCAGGCCGCGATCGGCGCCCATATCATCGCCCGCGAGAGCATTTCGGCGATGCGCAAGGACGTGCTCGCCAAGTGCTACGGTGGTGACATTTCACGCAAACGCAAGCTGCTGGAGAAGCAGAAAGAGGGTAAGAAGCGCATGAAAATGGTCGGCCGGGTCGAAGTTCCCCAGGAAGCTTTCATCGCTGCGCTGAGCGGCGATATCGAGACGAAAGACAAGAAGTAGAGCAGATGCGCAGGGCCACCTTCACCGACGCCGCCGTCAGCTATGCCGCAATCGGCGGCACGCTCGCGCCCGATCTGATGAGCTACCCGCCCAAGGGCTACCGGCCGATGGAACAGAGCGTCAAGCTCGGCAGTTCGCAGGAACGCTTCGAAGCGGCCACGAAACTGCTGATGACGTGGGGAATCCAACGCGGCAGTGGCATGGAGGTGACCGACCTGGAAAACGGCACCGGCGTGCAGTACACCCCGGTGACCTTCCAGCCGGACGGTACGCCGGCGGCCGGCCAGCAGCATCCGGTCAACGAGGCGACCTTCGCCGAGGACGGCACCCCCTACATCGCCAACGGCATGACGGCGACCCTGAGAATGAAGCTGTGGCTGTTCCAGGTCACCGCACCCGTGCGCGTCGTGTACGTGATCGACGAGGCCACCCGCATCGGGTTCGCCTACGGCACCATGGCCGGCCATCCGGAAAGCGGCGAGGAATCCTTCATCGTCGAGCATCGAGAGGATGACTCGGTCTGGCTGACCATCCGCTCGTTCTCGCGGGCGAGCACCTGGTATTACCGCCTGGCCTGGCCGGTGCTGCGCTTTCAGCAGGCCAAATTCACCAGGCTCTACCTGCGCGCCCTGCACCCCGCTGGTGCCATCTAATAGCGGCGCCATCACCAACTGAATTCAACGTACTGGAGCACCACCCATGGCCGGACCCCACCCCGTCGGCGATCCCGCACCCGACGACGGCCTCCTTCCCGCGTCAGCAGCCGTCCACGCGGCCGAACGCGATTTCGGCGTCTACCTGCACGTGCCGTTCTGCCGGGTGCGCTGCGGCTACTGCGATTTCAACACCTACACCGCGACGGAATTGCGCGGCGTCAAGCAGAGCGACTATGCCAGCCAGGCCGTGCTCGAGGTGGAGGCCGCCGGCCGTATCCTTACCGCGTCGGGCGTGCCGGACCGTGAGGTGGCGACGGTGTTCTTCGGCGGCGGCACCCCAACGCTGCTGCCGGTGACCGACCTCGTGAAGATGCTCAGCGCCGTGCGGGACCAGTGGGGCCTGCAGGATGGTGCCGAAGTCACCACAGAGGCGAACCCGGACTCGGTCGACGCCGCCTACCTGCACGCCCTCGCCGATGCCGGCTTCACCCGGGTGTCCTTCGGCATGCAGTCGGCCGTGCCGCACGTGCTCGCGACCCTCGAACGCACCCACGACCCGGAGCGCGTGCCGCTCGTGGTGGAGTGGGCCCGCGCCGTCGGCCTCGACGTGAGCCTCGACCTCATCTATGGCACGCCGGGGGAGTCGCTCGCGAACTGGCGCACCAGCCTCGAGCAGGCGATCGACCTCAAGCCCGACCACCTGAGCGCATACTCCCTCATCGTCGAGGACGGCACCAAGCTCGCCAGGCAGATTCGCCGTGGCGAGATCGCCCCGACCGACGACGACCAGCAGGCCGACTTCTATGAACTGGCCGATGAACTGCTCAATGCCGCCGGTTACGACTGGTATGAGGTCAGCAATTGGGCCACGAGCAACGCTCACCGGTCTCGGCACAACCTCGCCTACTGGACCGGCCAGGACTGGTGGGGCGTCGGTCCCGGCGCACACAGCCATGTCGGCGGCGTGCGCTGGTGGAATGTCAAGCATCCGGCCGCCTACGCCGAGCGTATAGTGGCCGGCCTCTCTCCGGCCGCCGGACGCGAAACACTCGACGCGCCGACCCGCGAGCTTGAACGCATCCTGCTGCAGAGCCGCATCCGCACCGGCATTCCGGTAGCCTCACTGTCGACGGCCGGTCGCCGTGAGGTCGCCGGCCTCATTGCCGACGACCTTGTCAATGCCCAGGCTGCTCTCGCCGGGACGATCGAATTGACCCTGCGCGGACGGCTCCTGGCCGACGCTGTGGTGCGGCGGCTCAGTGACTAGAGCGTCGATCTACTGACTGGAGTCAGCCTCAATCGACAAACGTGCCTCAGCTGACGAAGTGGCTCAGCTGACAAACTTGATTGTGAGCGGGTAGCTGTAGCCTTCGCCGCGGTTGGCGGCGAGCGCGGCCAGAATCATGAACACGAGGGCGACGATGGCGAGCGGTGCATACAGGATGCCGCCGATGCCGAGCGTGATGACGGTGATGGGAACCAGCACGGCCGCGTAGATGTAGTACGAGATATGAAAGTTCAGCGCCGTAGCGGTGTGCGCGCGAATGAACGGTCCGCGATCGCGCAGCACGAGGTAACCGATCAGCGCCGGCAGAAAGCTGAAGATGATGCCCCCGACGTGGATCAGCGTCGCCCAGAGTTTCTCGTCAGCCGGGCTCATCGGATTGGCGGGGGTTGACTGGTACGGGTTCTGCTCAGACATGGGGTCTCCTGTGTTCGGCCCGGTCACTGGCACGGCAGTGCCAGTGACCTCCAGACTAATCGTCCCGCCGTTCCCACGTCGCTGGGCGGCTACGTGATCAGGCCTATTTGATCAGGCGCAGGGCGAACGGGTATCGGTAATTCTGACCGTCCTTGGCCTTCAGAAACCCCAGGATCGAAAAGATAACCCCGGCCAGCCAGACGATCCAGCCGAGGCCCACGAGGAGTCCGCCGATCCCGAAGGTGACGAGGGCCAGGAACGTCGATCCCACGGTGATTGCAGCGTAGGCGATCAACAGGGTGATCTGAAAGTTCAGCGCCTCCTTAGCCTCCGTGTTGGTGAGACGACCGCGGTCCTTGAAGACCAACCAGATGATCAGGGACGGCAGAAAACTCAGGATGCCGCCGAGGTGGGCCAGCGACGCCCACAGGCGATCGTCGCCCTCTGAAACGGGTGCCGCTACGACGGGGTTGGAGTACGGGCCGCCGCCAGGTTGTTGGCCATACGGCGGTTGGCCGACAGTGGGCTCACGGTAGTTGGGATCACGATTGCTGGAATCGCCGGGGGGTTGTGCCTGTGGGTCGCTCATGATCGTGCCTTTCGCTCAAAGCGGTGGGAGCGTATAGCGGCAATTAAACGCTCGCTTCCGGTTTCTGGCAATGGGCGCGCTCAGTCGATACCCGGCCGGTCGCGATACACTTAGCAGTCAGCGGATGCGAGTGCCAACGACGTGCCGACAATCCTGCGTCCCAGCGTGCCCACCGGCGCGCGCGGGGGTGGGCATCCGCTCGTGTGCAGCAGTACCCCGAAAATCAGGAAGGCGGGCACAGTGGTTTCCGACCGTGGCCTCGATGTTCTGCGCGTCATCGTGCAGGACTACGTCGCGTCCCGCGAACCCGTCGGGTCCAAATCCATCGTCGATCGGCACTCCTTCGGTGTCTCCGCCGCCACCATTCGCAACGACATGGCTCTGCTCGAAGAAGAAGAGCTGATCGCGGCGCCGCACACCTCGTCCGGGCGCATCCCCACCGACAAGGGCTACCGGGTTTTCGTTGACCACCTCGCCGACCTGCGCCCGCTCACGCCGGCCCAGCGTCAGGCGATCGAAACCTTTCTCGGCCACTCCGCCGACCTCGACGAGGTACTCGTGCGCAGCGTGCGCCTGCTGTCGCAGCTCACGCACCAGGTCGCGCTCGTGCAGTACCCTTCACTGTCCCGGGCCAAGGTGCGTCACATCGAGTTCGTCCCGCTGACCGAGACGCGGATCCTGTCGGTGTTGATCACCGATTCCGGCGGGGTGGAGCAGCGGGTGATCGACCTGCCGCGCGCGCTCGACGAGCAGACGCTCGGCGAGGTGCGTGCGCGGCTAAATGTCGCGGTTGTCGGGCTCGGCATGGCCGAAGCCAGCGTGGCTCTCGCCGCGAGCGTCTGGCCAGGTTCTCCGGCACTGCAGCCGATCGTCGACCTGATCACCAAGACCCTCGCCGACCAGGTCGGTGCGAACCGCCAGGACAAGCTCGTCATGGCCGGGGCCGCGAATCTCGTGCGCACCGAAGACGACTTCTCCGGCAGCATCTATCCGGTGCTCGAGGCGATCGAGGAGCAGGTGGTGCTATTGCGACTGTTCGGCGAAATGGAGACCGACCAGCACGGTGTCTCGGTGAGCATCGGCCGCGAAAATGCCGCCTTTGGACTGCCGGAGGCGAGCGTGCTCACCAGCGGCTACACCGCAAACGGCAACCTCGCCAGACTCGGCGTGCTCGGACCCACCCGCATGGATTACTCCAACAATATGGCGGCGGTGCGCGCCGTCGCCCGTTACCTCTCCCGCCTGCTGGGCGAGACCTAGATTTTTCCTGGCCGCGCTGCGGCACCGACCCAATTCGAACAACATCCTCAAGGAGAGCCACCTTTGGCTGACCACTACGAAGCGCTTGGCGTTGACCGCGACGCGACCACCGATCAAATCAAGAAGGCGTACCGTCGCCTCGCCCGCGAACTGCATCCCGACGTCAACCCCGGCGCCGAGGCGTCGGAACGGTTCAAAAGCATCACGCACGCCTATGACGTGCTGAGCGACGCGAAACAACGCCAGAAGTATGACCAGGGCGGCCAGAACGGCGGCTTCGACGGGCAGAACTTCGGCAACTTCGGTGACATCTTCGAGACCTTCTTCGGTGGTGGAGGCGGCGGCAGTCGCGGCCCGCGCTCCCGCCGCGAACGCGGCCAGGACGCCCTCATCCGGGTGGAACTCGACCTGGACGAGGTCATCTTCGGCACGCACCGGGACATCGAGGTCGACACCGCGATCGTCTGCGCCACCTGCCAGGGCTCCTGCTGCGCCCCCGGCACCCAACCGATCACCTGCGACATCTGCCACGGCACCGGCAGTATCCAGCGCGCCGTGCGCTCCCTGCTCGGCAACGTCATGACGTCGAGCCCGTGCGGTTCCTGCCGCGGCTACGGCACCATCATCGCCACACCGTGCATGACGTGCTCCGGCCAGGGCCGTGTGCGCGCCCGCCGCACGGTTCCGGTCGACATTCCGGCCGGAGTCGACACCGGCCTGCGCCTGCAGATGCCCGGCAGTGGCGAGGCCGGCCCGGCTGCCGGTCCGAACGGCGACCTGTACCTCGAGATGAAGGTGCGCCATCACGACGTGTTCAGCCGCGACGGCGACGACCTCATGTGCTCGCTCGACGTGCCCATGACCAGCGCCATTCTCGGCACGAGCGTCACCGTGAAGGCCCTCGACGGTGATATCGAGGTGGAGATCCGCCCCGGTGCGCAGAGTTCCGAGGTGCTCACGATCAAGGACCGCGGCATCACCAAGTTGCGTGGCAGCGGCCGTGGCGACCTCAAGATCGGTATCCACGTGGTCACACCGAGCAAACTCGACCACAAGGAACGCGACTTGATCGAGCAGTTCGCGGCGCGCTACGCCGCCCCGGCACCCACCCTGAGCCAGTACCAGCAGGGCCTGTTCGCCAAGCTGCGCGACCGGTTCCTCGGCTAAATGGCACATTTCTACCTGCAGGAATCGCTGCGCACGATCGAGTGCCG
This sequence comes from Cryobacterium sp. TMT1-3, assembly GCF_004402315.1. Lineage (NCBI taxonomy): Bacteria > Bacillati > Actinomycetota > Actinomycetes > Micrococcales > Microbacteriaceae > Cryobacterium > Cryobacterium sp. TMT1-3. The sequence continues at coordinate 48,675 of NZ_SOFW01000022.1, read as the reverse complement.
CCCGGGGCAGGTCGTTTCTGTCGACGGTGCCGAGGCGCGCCACGCGGTGACGGTCAGCCGGGTGCGTCCCGGGGATCGGCTCCGCGTGGGCAATGGGGCCGGGTTGCTGCTCGACGGTACGGTATTGACGGCGGAGGCTGCGTCGTTGACCCTGCGCGTCAACGACGCGAGCGAGACGCCGGCGGCGGCGCCGCGCATCCGATTGGTGCAGGCCCTGGCCAAGGGCGACCGTGACGAACTCGCCATTCAGGCTGCCACCGAACTCGGCGTCGACGGCGTTATCCCGTGGTCGGCCGCCCGCTCCATCACCAGGTGGGAGGGCCAAAAGATCGCCAAGGGCCACGAACGGTGGAGCAGCATCGTGCGCGAGGCCAGCAAACAATCCATTCGAGCCTGGCTGCCCGACGTCGCCCCGCTGGTGAGCACCAAACAACTCGCCGTGCTCGCCGGCACCACACGGATGCTGCTGCTCGACCCGACCGCATCCGCTCGCCTCACCGAGGTGGCTGCGCCCACCGACGACCGTGACATTCTGCTCGTCGTCGGCCCGGAAGGTGGAATCTCCCCGGCTGAACTGCTGCTGCTCGAGCAAGCCGGTGCCAGTCAGGTGCGCCTCGGTGACACCGTGCTGCGCACGTCGACCGCCGGTCCGGCAGCACTCGCGATTCTCAATGCGACGCTCGGCCGCTGGTAGTGCGAGCCGCTGACAGCGCCGCTTAAGATAGAGGCATGTCTTCTTCTGGCGCCGAGCCGTCCATTTTCAGTCGAATCATCGCGCGGGAGATTCCGGCGACGATCGTGGCCGAGACCGAAAACATCATCGCGTTCCTCGACATCGCACCGAAAGCCCCCGTGCACGTCGTGGTCACCACCAAAGACCCGCAGTACCACAACGTCGTCGACCTTGCCGCCGGCAACCCCGCCCTGCTCGCCCAACTCGTCGCCGTGGCCGAGCAGATTGCCGCCGAGCGCACCAACGGGCAGTTCCGCCTGGTTTTCAACACCGGGGCCGCCGCCGGCCAGACCGTGTTCCACGTGCACGCCCACGTTTTGGGCAGCCCAACACCGACCGACACGCTGGGGGAGGACTCGCTTGGCGCACTCTGATCCCGATAAGGCAGAATTGCGCTTCTCCGTTGACGGCGTCGCCATGGTGCGCCTGCTCGGCCCTGAAGACCGCTACCTCAGCACCATCGAGGCCGCGTACCCCAACGTCGACGTGCACGTGCGTGGCAACGATGTCACCCTCGGCGGCAGCGCCGATGACGTCGCAGCCGTGCGCCGACTGATCGACGAACTGCAACTAGCCCTGCGCACCGGCCACGACCTCGGCGAGACCGAGGTGGCCACCTCAGCACGGATGCTCGCCGCCGACAGTTCCGTGAGCCCCTCCGCCCAACTCGGCGCCCCCATCCTGACGGCGCGCAACAAGAGCATTCGGGCTAAGTCGCTCGGCCAGAAGGACTACGTCGACGCGATCGACGACAACACCATCGTGTTCGGCATCGGGCCGGCCGGCACCGGCAAGACCTACCTCGCCATGGCGAAGGCGGTGCGCGCCCTGCAGAACAAAGAGGTCGAGCGCATCATTCTGACCCGACCGGCGGTCGAGGCGGGCGAGCGGCTCGGTTTTCTGCCCGGCACCCTCACCGACAAGATCGACCCCTACCTGCGGCCCCTCTACGACGCTCTCGGCGAGATGCTCGACCCCGAACTGATTCCCAAAATGCTCGCTGCCGGCACGATCGAGGTGGCGCCGCTCGCCTACATGCGTGGTCGCACCCTGAACGCGAGCTTCGTCGTGCTCGACGAAGCGCAGAACACCACGCCGGAACAGATGAAGATGTTTCTGACCCGCCTCGGCTTCGGCTCGAAGATGGTCATCACCGGCGACATCACCCAGATCGACCTGCCGGCCGGCACGAGCGGACTGAAACTGGTCACGCGCGTGCTCGACGGGATCGACGACATCCACTTCGCCTATCTGAGCAGCGCTGACGTGGTGCGGCACTCACTCGTCGGCCGCATCGTCGACGCCTACACCGACTATGACGCGCAGAAGCAGGCCCTTCGTCAGGAGAGCGCCGAAGCCCGAGAATTCGCCACCCGCGGCCCGCAGCGCACTGCGTCAGGCCGCAACCCGAAACGGAGTTCCAGTTGAGCATCGAAATCAACAACGAGTCGACCATCCCGGTCGATGAGGCCGCCATTTTGCGCCTCGCTGCCTTCGCGCTCGACACCATGCACGTGCACGCCGACGCCGAACTCGCCATCGTGCTCGTCGACGAGGGCGCCATGGAGCAGCTGCACGTGCAGTGGATGGATGAGCCGGGCCCCACCGACGTTCTGAGTTTTCCCATGGACGAACTGCGTCCGGGCACCGAGGAGCAGGAAACCCCGCCGGGACTGCTCGGTGATATTGTGCTCTGCCCGCAGGTCGCCAAGGAGCAGGCCGAGACCGCCGGCCACAGCACCCTCGACGAGCTGCTGCTGCTGACAACGCACGGTGTGCTGCACCTGCTCGGCTTTGACCACGCCGAACCGGCGGAAGAGAAGGAGATGTTCGGCATTCAGCGTGACATTCTCATCGGCTTCGCCATGCAGGAACGACAACGCCACTGATGCACATCGTGTGGTTCATTTACTCGGCCGTCATCCTGGTCGTTTTCGCCGGTTTGATGGCCGCCGTCGACGCGGCGATCACCGGCCAATCCCGAGCCGACATCGCCGGCCTGGTGCCGAATCATCGGGCCAAACGATCGCTCCAGGCCATCGCCGACGACGCCGGGGCACACCTCAACGCCATCAACTTCATTCGGATCACCGCTGAGACGACCGCGGCCGTGCTGGTGACCCTCGTCTTCGCGACGACCATCGACGCGCTCTGGCTGGCACTGCTGCTGTCGGCGCTCATCATGACCTCGGTCTCGTTCGTGCTGGTCGGCGCCAGCCCGCGCAGCGTCGGCCGAGCCCACCCGGTCGGGCTGCTGACCGCGACCGCCCTCCTCGTGCACATCGCCCGCTTGCTGCTCGGACCGATCGCCAACGCGCTGGTCGCCCTCGGCAACAGGGTCACCCCGGGACGCACCAAACTCGCCACCTTCACCTCCGAAGACCAGCTGCTCAGCATGGTCGACGAGGCCACCGAGCTCGACGTGCTCGAAGAAGACGACCGCGAGCTCATCCACTCCATCTTCGAATTCAGCGAGACGGTCGTGCGCGAGGTGATGATTCCGCGCACCGACATGATCACCATCGACGCCGGCGCGAGCATCGATGCGGCAATGGGCCTGTTCCTCCGCAGCGGGACGTCCCGGGTGCCCGTGCTGGACGGGGAGGTCGACGACGTCGCCGGCATCCTGTACCTGCGTGACGTTGCCCGGCTGGTGTTCGAGCGGCCGATCAACGCCCTCCAGCTCACCGTGGCCGATCTGGCCAGACCGGCCGTTTTCGTGCCCGAGTCCAAGAAGGCCGACGCCATGCTGCGGCAGATGCAGCTCGAGTCCAACCACCTCGCCATGGTCGTCGACGAGTACGGCGGAATCGCCGGGCTGGTCACCCTCGAAGACCTGATCGAGGAGCTCGTCGGCGACATTTCCGACGAGTACGACCGCGACGTGGTCGAGTTCGAAGACCTCGGCAACGGGCAATTTCGGGTGAGCGCCCGGCTGCCCGTCGATGAACTGGGCGAACTCTTCAACCTGGAACTTGACGACGACGATGTCGATTCGGTGGGTGGCCTGCTGGCCAAAGCCCTGGGACGGTTGCCCGTGGCCGGGTCGGTGGCCTCGGTGAGTGGTTTGAACCTCACCGCCGAGCGCACCGAAGGCCGCCGCAAACGCATCAGCACCGTGCTGGTGGAACGCGACGCGGCGTTGATCGATGCACAGATCGCATTCCTTACGGTACCCACGAGTACCCCAAGCACAGTGTCAGATGATGAAGGAGAACGGTCATGACCGGAGCAACCGAGCCTCACCCGAGCGGGTACCGAGCGGGATTCGTCTCGTTTGTGGGACGCCCCAACGTGGGCAAGTCCACCCTGACGAACGCGCTGGTGGGCGAGAAGGTCGCGATCACCTCGTCAAAGCCGCAAACCACCCGCCGTGCCATTCGCGGCATCGTGCACCAGAAGAACGGCCAGCTGATCCTGGTCGACACTCCCGGTATCCACCGCCCGCGCACCCTGCTCGGTGAACGCCTCAACAGCCTCGTCACCGCGACGCTCGCCGGCGTCGACGTGATCGGACTGTGCATCCCGGCCAACGAACCGATCGGCCCGGGGGACAAATTCATCAACGAACAACTGGATGCCTTCCCGCGCGCCAAAAAGGTTGCCATCGTCACCAAAATCGATGCGTCCTCCAAGACCAACGTCGCCAATCAGCTGTTGGCCGTGTCCCAGTTGCGGGACTGGGAGGCGATCGTGCCGATCTCCTCGACCAGCCGCATCCAGCTGGACACCCTCGCCACCGAGCTGCTGCGCCTGCTGCCGTACGCCGACGCTCCGCTCTACCCGGCCGACGCGGTCACCGACGAAACTCTCGAATCGCGTATCTCGGAATTCATTCGGGAGGCGGCGCTCGAGGGCGTCACCGACGAACTGCCGCACTCCATCGCCGTCACCATCGACGACATCATTGAGCGTGACGACCAGGAACTGGTCGAGATCTACGCCAACTTGTTCGTGGAGCGGGACAGCCAGAAGGGCATCATCATCGGCAAGTCGGGCAGCCGCCTGAAGGATGTCGGCACTCGCGCCCGCAAACAGATCGAACCGCTCGTCGGCAAGCGCGTGTTTCTCTCCCTGCGGGTCAAGATCGCCAAGGAATGGCAGCGCGACCCAAAGCAGCTCGGTCGCCTCGGCTTCTAGCCGGCCGGGCGTCGCGGCCGTCGGTTCGGACCCCCTCCGCAGATCGGGCCCAGGCCCGGCAAGTGGGCCCAGGCTAGATCATGGGCCCGCTTTCGCAACCTGGGCCCGGCATCCCGGCATCCGGGCACACGCTGTTCGTGGATCGGACGGCCGTGGAATGTGCCCAAGTCTGACCGTAGCTGAGACCCGCTGTCCATGCTGGTTGCGCCGTTCTCGCTGTCAGGGGAGTGGGTGCCTGTGCCTATGGCTATGGCTGTGGCTGTGGCTGTGAAAACCTGTGTATATTGTTTATCGATAGATTGACACCGATAATCGATAGGATTTCATGCATCGCACCGCGATCGTCACCCTGAAAACGCTCATCATTGCACTGGTCGCACTCCTGCTGGTGTGCCAGGTGTTCGTGGTTCCCGCGGTCGCGCAGCAGATGATCGCCAGGTCCCCGCAGCTCGGCTACCTCCACGTGCCCGCCATCATCGTCACCGTGGTGTTCCTGCTCTGTGTGCAGGTCGCCCTCGTCTGCGTCTGGCGGCTGTTGTCCCTGGTGCGGGCATCCACCATCTTCAGCGCCACCGCATTCACCTATGTGAATATCGTCCTCGCCCTCGTCGCCGTGGCGACACTCCTCATCTGCGGTTCGTTCATCACCCTTGCCGTCGTCGGTGTGGCTTCGCCCTCGGTCACCGTCCTGTGCCTGCTGGGCATTGTCATCGGCTCGGGACTTGCCTTGCTGGTCGTCGTGATGCGCGGGCTTCTGCGCCAAGCCTCTCAACTCGAACGCGACCTGGCGGAAGTGGTCTGATGCCCATCGTGATCAACCTTGACGTCGAACTCGCCAAAAAGAAGATGTCGGTCGCCGACTTCGCCGCCGCGATCGACATCACACCGGCCAACGTATCCGTGCTCAAGAACGGTCGGGCGAAGGCCGTGCGATTCTCCACCCTCGATGCCATCTGCCGCGTGCTCGAATGCCAGCCCGGCGACATCTTCATGTGGGTGCCGGAACAAGGGGCCAGTGCGGCCGCAACCGTTTCGGTGGGGGAATGAGCGTGCCTCGCGCCGTACAGCCCTGGAGCGACATCGCGATTCGCCATCTGCTCGACCGCACCTCGTGCCCGGTCTGTGAGGCCGCACTACCCGACAGCCCCTGCTCCACGTGCGGCGCCGAACTGGTCGGCCATCTGGCCGCCGAGCTCTGGGCCGCCTCCGAGTCCGCCGCCGCGGCGCTCGTGGCGCGACAGGACGCACTCGTGCGCGTGTCGCATCCATCCCGGGCCACCGCAGCCGAGCCCAGCGCTGCCCCGCCGACACCGATTCCGCAGCGGATGACCGGGCCGCGTGGTGCGACTGGTGCGGCTGTCACCGTCGCGCCACGGTCGAGCGCAACGGTGCAGTCCGTGCTGGCCGTCGCTGGTGCCGGATTGTTCGCGGTCTCCGCGGTCGTCTTCACCTTCTTCAATCCCGACCTCACCGATCACGCCCTGCGCAGCGTGATCGTCGGGCTGATCACCCTCCTCTTTCTGGCGGGTGCCTGGCTGCTTGCCCGCCGTCAGCTGCAATTCTCGGCGGAAGCTGTCGGCGGCCTCGGAATGGTCTTTATCGCCCTCGATGTCTATGCACTCTCACAACTAGCCCCGACCGAAGTGTGCCCGTGGGTGCTCGCCGCCAGCGGAACGCTTGTCAGTGGCGGCATCATGGTCGTTCTGGCGACTCTCACCCGCATCCGCGGCTGGCTCTGGATTTCGCTCGCCGGTCTCACCCTCGCCCCCGCGATGCTGGGCTACGCGGGAGGAACGACACTGTCGGCGACCGTGGGGCATCTTGGAGTGGCGTTCGTCGCCCTTGCCCTCGTCGAAACGACTCCGGCTCTTTCACCGCGGTTCGCTGGGGGCCTCCGGTTGGAGCGGATGACGCTCGCGACGATTCAAATCATCGCGACCGGCACCGTGCTGGCACAGACCGGGTTCATCGAGGTAACCACCACGACCGGGTACTGGCTGACGATCACCGCGGTGGTGACCGCTGTCGCCGCGCTTGCCCTGCTGTCGACTCGGCAGCTCGCCCGAAACTTCTGGAGCGCAGTGACCGGCGCTGCGGCGATGGCCGCTGCCGTCAGCCTCCCGTTCGCACTAAACCTCGGAGCACACGGGGCGGGAGTGTGGTATTTGTCCGTCGCCCCGGCTGCCGGGGCCGCCGCGCTGCTCGTGCTGCAGGCAGTTGCCCCGAGACTGCGCACGCTCAAAGTGCGGTCATTCCTGGCTGGTGCCTTCGCACTGGCCGGTGTGAGCGTGCTCTCGCCCATTCTCTCAGCCGTGCTGCTCGGAGCCGTGACGGTGCTCACCGCGCTCAGCGGCTCCGACCTCGGTGCGACGGGCGTGCTGCCTCCAGACGGTGTTCTCGCTGTTGTGCTCGGCCTGGCCGCCATGTCGGCCGGGCTCGGCGCGTTCTCGGTTTTGGCCCGGCGCAGAAGCGCAACGAGAACGGATGCCGCTGCGGTCGATGCGGGTTCCCTCCCGGTGGCAGCATGGACCGCTTCGAGTGCGATCTGGCTCGTCGCCCTGGCCGCGCTGACCCTGGCCTGTCAGCCCGTCTTCCCCCTCTGGTCCCGCATCGCGATCGCGGTCGGCCTCGCCGTGATGTTCAGTGGTGCGCTCGTCGCTGTGCCTCGCCTCCGCCAGGCGCCCCTCAATATGCGGCTGCCACTCGTGCTGGCCGTCCATTTCGCGGTACTGCTGGCCACGGTCTGCTCCCTGGTCGATGCCGTTGTGGCGGTCTGGGCTGGCATCGCTGTTGTCGCCACGATCGCCGTCATCGCCCGAACGGTGCCGGCCAGGGCGCGGTTCCTCCACGTCGGTGCGGGCTATGCCTACGCACTGGTCGTCTTCGCAATGGCGCTCGACCAGCTGGGCGTTGGCACCATCGCGTTGCTCTGCCTCACCACATCGCTTGGTTCGATCGGTGCGATCGCCGCCACCTTCCTCCGGCGGCTTGCTCCGCCGGCCTGGTACGCGATTCTGGTGGTGACGTCGGTGCCGTTCGTGATCGGGGTCGCACAGGTGCTCTTCGAACGCAGCGGTTGGACCGCTCTCTCGACCGCCTTCATCTTTCTGTTGGCACTCACCCTTCTCAATACGCGGCGTGTCGGCCTGGGCATCGTGCTCCGCTCCATTGCCGCCGGCCTCCTCGTTCCGTCACTCGCCGTCGTGGTGATCTGCCTCGGCGCGCAGGTGCTTCTCGTCAGCGCCTCTCCCGTCACCCTGCCGGTGATCGCCGCCATTGTCGCCGTTGTGCTTCCCGGCACCGGCCTGATCGGCAGCACGCTGAGCCGGCGGGGCATCGTTCTGCGGGACGTGACGGCGGCTCGAGTGGCGATTGAAGCATCCACTCTTCTGACGGCGGTGATCGCGGTCACACTCGCCCTCGTGCGCGTCGCGGCGGGACTACCGACCACCTTGATCGTGCTGGTCATCCTCGGGCTCGGCGCCGCAGCCACGTCCGTCTGGGCGAAGCGCCGCTACGGGTGGTGGCTTGCCGCTGCCGCCTTCACCGGCGCGCTGTGGTGCCTGTGGGCCATCGCCGGAATCAGCGCGCTTGAACCATACCTGCTTCCGCCGAGCCTGGCCGCTGCCACGATTGGCCTGATCCGAACGAAACGCGGGTTCCGCGCCGTGCCGCTGTTCACGACGGGTCTGGTCGTGGCCGTCGCGCCGATCCTCGTGGTTCTGGCCGTTTCCGGCACGGGAACTGCCGCGCTGGCCCCGTGGCGGGGGTATGGCCTCGTCGCCGCAGCCTGGCTGCTCCTCGGTCTCGCGGTCGTGCTCGGCCGCGGCTCGTCGGCGCGCGCCGAATCGCTTGGAGTCCTGCAACTGCCGACCCTGGCGGTTGCTGTGGCTGCCGGCGCGGCCGGTGCGATCCAGGGTGTGCGGTTCGGCCTCGGCGCCGACACGATCCAGACCGGAGGGGTGCCACTCGTTCTGCTTTGCTTCGGAATAGCCGTGGCCGGCGCGTTGCCTGCGGTCCTGGGCGCCCACGGCATCCGCGTGACGGTGTCGAAACAGTGGAAACTCACACGCATCCGCTGGCTCTATGCGCCCGCAGCGGTGTACGTGGCGGTTGCCACCTGGAGCGCGATCGAACGCGATTGGTTCACGATCTGGATGGTGTGGTGCCTCATGCTGGCGTATCTCGTCCTGACGGTCGTCGTTGTCTGGCGGATGCGCACCCACCCGGCCAGCCTGCCGCCCGTATGGTTCACTTTCGTGCTCGCCCTGGTTACCGCGATCGTGGCGTGGAGTCCGCGCGACCTGCGGGTCGAATGGTTCTCACTGCCCATGGGCCTGTTCCTCCTGGCCGCCGGAGTCGTCGTTCTGACTGGTGCGCGCGTGCATCCCGACACGGCCAACGGGCGCGACGGAACGGTCAACAGCTGGCCCGCACGATGGAGCGGCTCCTGGCCGCTGCTCGCTCCCGGCATCGTCACCCTGCTGCTTGCATCGATCCTGGCCACCTTCACGGACCCCCAGACCTGGCGGGCTATTCTGGTGATCCTGATTGCGCTCGTGGCCATCCTGATCGGCTCGAGCCTCAAACTCGCTGCCCCGTTCCTGATCGGAATCATCGTGCTTCCCCTCGAGAACGTTCTCGTGTTCCTGGTGCAGATCGGTCGAGGCATCGAGTCGATGCCGTGGTGGATCACCCTCGCCGTCGTCGGTGCCGTGCTTCTCATCATCGCCGTCACCTATGAGCGACGCGCGGGGGAGGAGAACAGCATCACGGATCGGCTGCGCGATCTGCGTTAGGCGTGGGTGACAGGAGCGTGGTCGCAACCGTGCCAAACGGTGCTAGCCTGACATCGTGTTGAACGGTGTGCTCCTCCTTAGCTGCCGCGACGAGTCCTAATCTGAGGCCTCCCTCGTCGCGGAGTTCGTCGTTGGCTGCCGACACCCACGAGGAAACAGGACCATGAAGAACAATCAGACCGCATCCACACTGCCGATCCACCGCTACCGTCCGTACCACGAGCAGTTCGCCGTTGACCTGCCCGACCGCACGTGGCCGAGCAAGCACATCACGGTCGCGCCGCGCTGGTGCGCCGTCGATCTGCGCGACGGCAACCAGTCGCTCATCGACCCGATGAGCCCCGAACGCAAGCGCATCATGTTCGACCTGCTCGTGCGCATGGGCTACAAAGAGATCGAGGTGGGCTTTCCCTCGGCGAGCCAGACCGACTTCGACTTCGTGCGCAGCCTCATCGACGAGAACGCCATTCCCGACGACGTCACCATCCAGGTGCTCACCCAGGCGCGCGAGCACCTGATCAAGCGCACCTACGAGGCGATCACCGGAGCCAAGCAGGCCATCGTGCACTTTTACAACTCCACGAGCATCCTGCAGCGCGATGTCGTCTTTCGCGAACAGAAGCAGGGCATCGTCGACCTGGCTCTGTTCGGTGCGCGCCTCTGCAAGCAGATGGAAGCGACCATTCCCGGCACGATCATCTACTATGAGTACTCCCCGGAGAGCTTCACCGGTACCGAGCTCGACTTCGCCGTCGATATCACCAACCAGGTCGTCGAGATCCTCGTGCCAACTCCGGAACGCAAGGTCATCGTCAACCTGCCGGCCACCGTCGAGATGGCCACCCCGAACGTGTACGCCGACTCCATTGAGTGGATGAGTCGTCACCTGACCCAGCGCGAGAACATCCTCATCTCGCTGCACCCGCACAACGACCGCGGAACCGCGATCGCCGCCGCCGAGCTCGGTTACCTGGCCGGTGCCGACCGTATCGAAGGCTGCCTGTTCGGCAACGGTGAGCGCACCGGCAACGTCGACCTCGTCGCCCTCGGCGTCAACCTGTTCACGCAGGGCATCGACCCGCAGATCGACTTCAGCAACATCGACGAGATCAAGCGCACCGCCGAGTACTGCAATCAGCTGCCGGTGCCCGAACGCAATCCGTGGGCCGGCGACCTGGTCTTCACCGCCTTCAGCGGTTCGCACCAGGACGCCATTAAAAAAGGCTTCGAAGCCATGGACGCCGACGCCGTCAAGCAGGGCTGCACCGTCGACGACCTGGTCTGGGCCGTACCCTACCTGCCGATCGACCCGAAAGATCTCGGCCGCAGCTACGAAGCCGTGATCCGGGTCAACTCGCAGTCCGGCAAGGGCGGCGTCGCCTACCTGCTCAAGACCGACCACGCCCTCGACCTGCCGCGCAAGCTGCAGATCGAGTTCTCCGGCGTCGTGCAGGCCAAAACCGATGCCGAGGGCGGCGAGGTGACGAGCGAGCAGATTTGGGACATCTTCAACGACGAGTACCTGCCGGCCACGCTCAAGAACCCCGAAGCCAAGTGGGGTCGATTCGAACTGCACTCCACCCGCACGTCGAGTGACCTGACGGGAACGGTCGACCTCGCCGTCGAACTGCGCGACGGCGACACCGTGGCGCCGGCCACCGGTTCCGGCAACGGCCCGATCAACGCATTCCTCGGTGTCATGGCCGAACGCGGCATCGCGATCACCCTGTACGACTACGTGGAGCACGCTCTCTCGGCCGGCGGCGACGCGCAGGCGGCCGCCTATGTTGAGCTCGATGTGAACGGTAAGCGCTACTGGGGCGTCGGCATCGATGCTGACATCTCCACCGCATCGCTCAAGTCGGTCGTTTCCGCCGTCAACCGCGGAATCCGCGCCGAGGTCGGCGACCTCGAACTGGCCGCCGTCTAAGCAGCGCGCATCCGCTCGCAGCAACTGAGCACACACGAAAGCCCAGCCTCATCACTGAGTCTGGGCTTTCGTTGCACCATCCGGGTGCGGTCAGGGGCTATCTGAGATCGGCACGATGTTCAGGCCAGCGCTGGCAGGTTCACCGTGCGATCGGTCGTGCTGGCAGGGCGAGGAGCGCTTCCGAGCAGTGAGCGACAGTCGTCGATCGCGCGCTCCAGCAGGGTGTACAGCCGGGCATCGGGGTCGGCGACGCAGGCCTCGCCGATGCCCTGCACACCGACGCGAATGATCGTGTCAGCGGTGCGTGGTGTGAACTTGGTATGTGACCAGGAACGCACGCTGCCGATGAAATCGCGGGCCCAACGTTCGGCATCGGGTGCCTGGTCGAGCGCGGCCCGAATCAGCGGTCGTACCTGCTCGGCCAGGTCCGGATCAAGAACGGATGCGTTCCGCTCGCAGGTGAGCACCCCCACGGCGAGCGCACGCTGGCGTTCCAGACTCGCCACCGGAAGTGCTTCGCAGCCGGTGCGCAGGGCGACCATGACCTCGATCCGTCGGTCGGAGCCGGTCAGGCCGATCACCGACGGAATAAGCAGGGCGAGCCGCGACCTCGAGTCGTCGGAACTGCAGTCGTTGACCATGCGGGCCAGTGATGCCAGTACCGGATGGGTGCAGGCCGGGTGGTCACTCCAGGACTCGCCGGCGAGGTAGGAGGCGAATTCCATGAAGCAGCCGCCGCTCTTGGGAGTGCGGTGCTTGCCACGCGACAACACGGGCATAATGTCGGGCAAACTGCCCTGGACTGGTTTCATGAAAAACCTCCATACCACGGGGACTACGTGACCTAAGTCTCCCCCCGTCCGGGCCGAAAAACCAGTGCCAGGGACGACTCGTGACAAAATTTCAGCGAGCCGCGGCATCCGTTCGGGCAGCCGTCGCGCCGTGACCGCGCTCCCAGCGGCAAAGTGGGATAATTATCTGTGCCTGTCTATCGAGATGAAGCCGTCGTGCTGCGCACCCACAAGTTGGGTGAAGCCGACCGCATCGTCACCATGCTCACCCGAGCGCACGGCAAGGTGCGCGCCGTCGCCAAGGGCGTACGCCGCACCGGCTCTAAATTCGGCGCCCGGCTCGAGCCGTTCATGGTCGCCGACGTGCAGCTCTACGAGGGTCGCAGCCTCGACATCATCACCCAGGCTGAGTCGCTCGGCTCCTACGGAGCCCTGATTACCGCCGATTACGGCAGCTACACCGCCGCAAGCGTAATGGTGGAAACCGCCGACAAACTCACCGAATCCGAGGGGTCGCTTCAGCAGTACCTGCTGCTGGTCGGCGCCCTGCGATCGCTGTCCCGCCAGGAACACGGCTCCCACCTCACCCTCAACTCCTACCTGCTGCGGGCCGTGTCGATGGCCGGCTGGGCCCCGAGCTTTCAGGACTGCGCCCGCTGCGGTGCCGTCGGTGAACACAGCGCCATGGTCGTGCAGCTCGGCGGGATCGTCTGCGATTCCTGCGCCGCGCCCGGCTCGCCCCGCCTTGATGCGGCCACGATCGGCCTGCTGAGCGCGCTGCTCACCGGCGATTGGGAGCATGCCGCCGCCGCGCCCGAACGCACCCAGAGCCAGGCGGCCGGCGTCGTAGCCGCCTACACCCAGTGGCATTTGGGCCGCGGGCTTCGCTCGCTGGAACACGTGGCCCGATGATGGCCGGTCTGTTCGGCCACAAACCGTTCACCCACAAAGATGCCGTTGCGTTCAAACCGCTCGACTGGACCGGGCTGTACCCGCCGGAGCTGCCCCGCAAAGTCGTTCCCGAGCACGTCGCGGTGGTCATGGACGGCAACGGCCGCTGGGCCAACGGCCAGGGCCTCACCCGGGTCGAGGGTCACAAAGCCGGCGAAGCCGCCCTGCTCGACGTCGTCGCCGGCGCTATCCAGATCGGGGTCAAACACCTCAGCGTCTACGCCTTCTCCACTGAGAACTGGAAGCGTTCGCCCGACGAGGTGCGTTTTCTCATGGGTTTCAACCGCGATGTGCTGCATCGCCGCCGCGATCAACTCAACGAGTGGGGCGTGCGCATCAGGTGGGCGGGACGTAAACCCAAGCTGTGGGCATCCGTCATCAACGAACTGCAGTTCGCCGAGAAACTCACGGCCGGCAACGACGTACTCACCCTCACCATGTGCGTGAACTACGGCGGTCGCACCGAAATAGCGGATGCCGTGCGCGCGCTGGCCGAGGACGTCGCCGCCGGCAGGCTGAAGCCGTCGGGAATCACCGAGAAAGCCATCGCCCGGCAGCTCTACGTGCCCGAGCTGCCCGACGTTGACCTGTTTGTGCGAAGCTCGGGGGAGCAGCGCACGAGCAACTTTCTGCTCTGGCAGAGCGCCTACGCCGAGATGGTCTTTCTCGACACGCTGTGGCCCGATTTCACCCGGGTGGACCTCTGGCACGCCGTCGGACTGTATGCGTCACGCAACAGGCGCTACGGTGGCGCGGTCGACGCCCCGACCACTTAATATTCCGGCGGGGGAATACACGGGCTCGGCGCCCCGTTGGGCCGAGTGTGACTGACACAACTACAAGCGAAGCAACCGCATCCGCCACGAGCGCACCGACCAGCACCGACCCGATCAAGGTCGATATCTGGTCTGACGTGCAGTGCCCCTGGTGCTACATCGGTAAACGCAAATTCGAGGCTGGAGCTGCGCAGTTCGATGGCGCGGTCGACGTCGAATACCACAGCTACGAACTCTCACCCGACACCCCGGTCGACTACGCCGGAACGCCCGTGCAGTACCTCAGTGAGAAGAAGGGGATGCCACTCGCCGAGGTGGAGCAGATGCTGGAGCGTGTCACCGGCATCGCCGAGAGCGTTGGCCTGCACTACGACTACGACTCCGTGCACCAGACCAATACGGTCATCTCGCACGAACTGCTGCACTACGCCAAGGCTCACGACCGCCAGCTCGACATGATGGAACGCCTGCTCAAGGCCTACTTCATCGATGGCCGCCACGTGGGACGCATCGAGGACCTCGCCGACCTCGCGGCCGAGATCGGACTCGACCGGGCCGACGTCGTGCGGTCGCTCACCAGTCACGAGCACCTTGCCGCGGTGAAAGCCGACGTGGCGCAGGCCGGCGCGTACGGCATCCAGGGCGTTCCGTTCTTCGTGATCGACGGCCGCTACGGCATCTCCGGCGCGCAGGACCCGACGGCGTTCGCCCAGGCGCTGGACCAGGCCCGTGCCGACCGTCTGGCCGACCCGACCTACGTCTAACCGTGACGCCCAGCGAACTCGCGTAGCCTGACGGGGGAGCACTCAGCTCCACCCGCAGGCCTTCACCGTTTAACCCAATTGATTCAGGAGACAACTCATGACCGACACCGCTACCACCACGCCGCCCGTCTACACTGACGCGGCCGGCCGTCCCACCATTGAGCTTCTGGGTGCACCCGACGAGGCCGCCGGCTCCTGCTGCGGTGGTGGCTGCTGCAGCTGATCCCGGCCCCTGCTCTCGAAAGCGCAGCTGTCGCGCGGCCTGCTCAACCGGCTGGGCAGCTGCGCTTTTGTGCGCCGTCTGCAGCCTTGCCTTGGCCGATTAGCGGATCCCTCGCTTTCTGGGAGAATTGATGCAACATGACTTCACGCATCCCTACCGTCGACACGCGCGCGAGCTACACCCCCATCGCGCCGTTGACGATCGGCCCGCTCACCCTCGACGTTCCCGTGGTGCTTGCGCCGATGGCCGGTATAACCAACACCGCCTTCCGTCGACTGTGCCGCGAATACGGTGCCGGACTGTTCGTGAGCGAAATGATCACCTCCCGGGCGCTCGTGGAGCGCAACACCGAGACGATGCGGCTGATCACCCACCATGAGAGCGAAACCACCCGGTCCATTCAGCTCTACGGTGTCGACCCGAAGACGGTCTCCGAAGCCGTCACGATGCTCGTGGCCGAGGATCGCGCCGACCACATTGATCTCAATTTCGGCTGCCCGGTGCCCAAGGTCACCCGCAAGGGCGGGGGAGCGGCCTTGCCCTGGAAGATCGGCCTGTTCCGGCAGATCGTCGAAGCCGCCGTCACCGCGGCCGGGGCGGTTCCGCTCACCGTGAAAATGCGCAAGGGCATCGACGCCGACCACCTCACCTATCTCGAAGCCGGCAAGGCGGCTGCCGGAGCCGGCGTCGCATCCATTGCCCTGCACGGTCGCACGGCCGCCGAGTTCTACTCCGGCCACGCCGACTGGTCCGCCATCGAAAAACTCAAGAACGCGATCAGCGACGTGCCGGTGCTCGGCAACGGCGACATCTGGTCAGCCAGCGACGCCCTGCGCATGGTGCGAGAGACCGGCTGCGACGGTGTGGTGGTCGGGCGCGGGTGCCTCGGCCGTCCGTGGCTGTTCGGCGACCTCGCCGCGGCGTTCCGGGGGCAACAGCAGAAGGCGGAGCCGGGCCTCGGCCTGGTCATCAATGCGTTCCGCCGGCACGCCGAACTGCTCACCGAATACTTCGACAGCGAAGACCGGGCCTGCCGGGACATCCGCAAGCATGTCGCCTGGTATTTCAAGGGCTACCCGGTGGGCGGTGACCTGCGCGCGAGCCTGGCCATGGTGCAGTCCCTGGCCCAGCTCGACGACCTGCTCGGCACCCTCGATGCCTCGCTGCCCTACCCGGGTGCCGACGTCGAAGGGCCGCGCGGCCGCGCTGGAACTCCGAAGAAGCCGTCGCTGCCCGAGCACTGGCTCGAGTCGCAGCAACTCATCGACGCGCAACGACTGAATTTGACCGAGGGCGAAGGGGACACCAGCGGTGGCTAACAAGACCGGATACAGCGAGACCGATGAGGCCCGCTGGTTTCCCGAAGAGCACTACTCTCGGCGCAGCGACTTCGCCCGCGACCGAGCGCGGCTATTGCACTCGAGCGCCCTGCGACGCCTCGCGGCGAAAACCCAGGTGCTCAGCCCGACGGCGGGGCTCGACTTCGCCCGCAACCGACTGACCCACTCGCTCGAAGTGGCCCAGGTCGGGCGGGAGATCGCCTCGCGCCTCAATGTCGACCCTGACATCGTCGACACCGCCTGCCTGGCGCACGACATCGGGCATCCGCCGTTCGGTCACAACGGGGAAAAGGCGCTCAGCCTGTGGTCAGCGGACATCGGCGGGTTCGAAGGCAACGCCCAGACTCTGCGCCTACTCACCCGGCTCGAGCCCAAGGTGTTCGGGCCAGACGGTCACAGCTATGGCCTCAACCTCACCCGGGCGAGCCTCGACGCGAGCTGCAAGTACCCCTGGCCGGAAGGCTCCTCGGTCTACGACCCGAGTGGGCGGGCCAAGTTCGGCTTCTACCAGGACGACATCGCCGCGTTCGAGTGGCTCCGGGATGGGGCTCCCGATCGTCAGCTCTGCATCGAAGCTCAGGTGATGGACCTCTCCGACGACATCGCCTACAGCGTGCACGACTTCGAAGACGCCATCGTCAACGGTTACGTCGACGTGGCTGCCCTGAGCAGCCGCGCCAACCACGACGAACTCCTCGCCACCATGTCTGAGTGGATCGGTGACGCGACGAGCGCCGACGACCTCGCCACCGCATTCAACAGGCTCGACTCCCTCGATGTCTGGATGGACTCCTGGACCGCAGGGCGCCGCGACCAGGGCCACCTCAAGAATCTCACGAGTCAGCTCATCGGCCGGTTCAGCGGTGCCGCCGTGCACGCCACCAAGGAGGCGCACCCCGGCGCGAACATGCTGCGTTTCGGGGCCAATGTGATCGTGCCGCGCGAGATACAGGCCGAAATCTCGGTACTCAAGGGCATCGTTGCCGCCTTCGTGATGACCCGCAACACCCGCAAGCCCATCTACGTGCAACAGCGACAGGTGCTCACCCTGCTCGCCGAAACCCTGCACCAGTCCGGCGACGAACACCTCGACCCCGGCTTTCGCGAAGACTGGCACGCCGCCGCCGACGATGCCGGCCGCAAGCGCGTCATCGTGGACCAGGTCGCGAGCCTCACCGACCAGTCAGCGCTGGCCTGGTACGAGCGCCTGGTGCAGGGCTAGCCTCCCGCCCCACTCACGCCCGATATGTCCGGGCCCGGGCCCGGCACCACCTGACCAGAACCTGTCAGACCGAGAAGATAGAATTCGACTATGGCTGGACTGATTCGACAAAGTGACATCGAAGAGGTCAAGGCCCGCACCAACATCGCCGACATCATCGGTGACTACGTCACCCTGAAGTCCGCCGGCGTCGGTTCGATGAAGGGCCTCTGCCCCTTTCACGACGAACGCAGCCCCAGCTTTCACGTGCGCCCGCAGGTGGGTTTCTACCACTGCTTCGGCTGCGGCGAAAGCGGCGACGTCTACTCCTTTCTACAAAAGATGGACCACGTCAGTTTCAGCGAAGCCGTGGAACGCCTCGCCGGCCGGGTCGGCGTCGACCTGCACTACGAAGATGGCTCGGGCGCCGCCCCCGACCACGGCAACCGCACCCGTCTACTCGCCGCCATTCAGGCAGCCTCCGACTTCTTCATCGACCAGCTCGGCAGCGCCGGCGCCGAAGTCGGCCGGGCATTCCTCGGCCAGCGTGGCTTCGATGCCGCGGCCGCGACACGCTTCGGGGTCGGCTTCGCACCCAAGAGTTGGGACGAACTCACCAACCACCTGCGCGCTAAAGGATTCACCACCGAAGAGCTGACCCTGTCCGGTCTGGTCTCCAGCGGCGACCGGGGAATCTACGACCGGTTCCGCGGCCGTCTGGTTTGGCCCATTCGTGACATCACCGGCCAGACCATCGGTTTCGGCGCGCGCAAGCTGCTCGACGACGACAAAGGGCCCAAATATCTGAACACCCCTGAATCGCCGGTTTACCACAAGGCCCAGGTGCTCTACGGGCTCGACCTCGCCAAACGCGACATCTCGCGCAGCCATCAGGTGGTCGTGGTCGAGGGGTATACCGACGTGATGGCCTGCCACCTGGCCGGTATTACGACGGCCGTCGCCACCTGCGGAACCTCTTTCGGCGTCGACCACATCAAGGTGCTGCGCCGGGTGCTCGGTGACGATTCGGGCGTGGGCGAAGTCGTCTTCACCTTCGACCCGGATGCCGCCGGCCAGAAGGCCGCCATGCGCGCCTTCAGCGAGGAGCAACGGTTCTCCGCCCAAACCTACGTGGCCGTCGGACCGGAGGGACTCGACCCCTGCGACCTGCGCCTGCAGCGCGGCGATGACGCCGTGCGTCGGCTGGTCGATTCGAAGAAGCCCATGTTCGAGTTCATGATTCGGCAGATTCTCTCTCAGTACAACCTCGACACGGTCGAGGGTCGCACGGCCGCGCTGCGTGCCGCCGCCCCCGTCGTCGGCGAGATTCGCGATCCCGTGCTGCGGCCCGGGTACACCCGCGAACTGGCCCGCATGCTCGGCGTCGACATGGGAGAAGTCGCGAAGGCGGTCACCAACGCCCACTCCGGAGCGCGAGCCGCAGCGAGCGGCGGGCCGAACGCACCCCGCCACGGCGGTGCGGTCGAAGTGTTGCCCGAGCGCCCGTTCTCCCTGGTCGAGCTGCCGACCGACCCGGTCACCAGGCTCGAGCGGGACGGTCTCATGGCCATGCTGCAGCGGCCAGTGCTGATCGGCCGGGATATTCTCGACAGCGCGGTGCAGACGTCCTTTGCCAACACCTCGCTCGCCGTCGTGCGCGACGCGATCGCCGCGAGTCTGGCGCACTTCGAAGCACCCGACTGGCTTGATCGCGTGGTCTCCGAGGTGCCGGACACCTTCAAGAACCTCGTGCAGGAACTGGCCATGGCGAACCTGCCGGAGCGCACCGAGAAAGACGTCGCCCGCTACGTACGCGACATCACGATTGTGCTTATTGACAAAGACCTGCTGCGGCTCAAGGCCGAGTTGCTCGGCCGCCTCCAACGAGCGGATGCCTCCGAAACCGAGATGTACCGCACCCTTCAGCGCGAACTCGTGCGGGTCGAGGCCGAGCGACGTGCCCTCCGCGACGAGTGAGCCGGCCCCTGATGTCGCCTGCTGCGGCATCATCATCCGAGCGGATAATCTCAAACTGCAACACATGAGCTCGTGATTGTTGCAGATATGTAAAGAAGCTGCGGCTGACCGTGGCTATCTGCGAATTCTGTGCTAATTCTTGGCTAACAGCAATGAACAGCTGCGCCCATTCTCGGGTTCTCCTGGTCATGAGACTTCTACAGGAAGAGGACGACGGATATGACATCCGCATTCACTAACGGCAAGCGCGCTCTCGCTGCCACAGCCGGACTGGCCGCTGCGGCGCTCGTTTTGGCCGGCTGCTCGGCGGGCGACTCCTCCACCAATGCCGGAGGGACCATCACACTCGGTACGACCGACAAAGTCACCACCCTCGATCCTGCTGGTTCATATGACGCCGGCTCGTTCAACGTTCAGCTCCAGGTTTTCCCGTTCCTCATGAACACGCCGTATGGCAGCCCCGATGTCGAGCCCGATATCGCGACCAAGGCGGAGTTCACCTCGCCCACGGAATACACCGTCACCCTCAAGCCCGACCTGAAATGGGCCAACGGCAACGACCTCACGTCATCAGACGTCAAGTTCAGCTTCGATCGCCAGCTGGCGATCGCTGCGGACAATGGCCCGTCGTCCCTGCTCTACAACCTCGACAGCACCGAAGCTGTCGACGACACCACGGTCGTCTTCACGCTCAAGGCCGCAGACGATCAGATCTTCTCTCAGATCCTGTCGAGCCCCGCCGGTCCCATCGTCGACGAAGAATCCTTTTCGGCCACGGAGCTGACCCCGGATGATGACATCGTC
Organism: Cryobacterium sp. TMT1-3; assembly: GCF_004402315.1. Taxonomy (NCBI): domain Bacteria; kingdom Bacillati; phylum Actinomycetota; class Actinomycetes; order Micrococcales; family Microbacteriaceae; genus Cryobacterium; species Cryobacterium sp. TMT1-3. The sequence goes on along the minus strand of NZ_SOFW01000022.1, from coordinate 28,246 downwards.
GCGGCCAAGGCTTTCGCCGGCCAGTACGAGATCGCCAGCTATGACTTCAACAACATCATTTCCTACAAGAAGTTCGACGGCTATCAGGGGCTCTGGGGCGCCGCGAAGAACGACGGCGTGAACGTGAAGTACTTCACCGACTCCTCCAACATGAAGCTTGAGGTGCAGGAAGGCGGCATTGACGTTGCCTTGCGCAGCCTGTCAGCCACCGATATCGACGACCTGCGCGGAAACGACAACGTATCCGTTCTGGACGGTCCCGGTGGCGAGATTCGCTACATCACCTTCAACTTCAACACGATGCCGTTCGGCGCCACGACGGCGGAGGCCGACCCGGCCAAGGCCTTGGCCGTTCGTCAGGCTATCGCTGATGTCGTCGACCGCGACGAACTCGCGAACCAGGTCTACAAGGGCACCTACGCCCCGCTCTATTCCTACGTTCCGAGCGGTCTGACCGGTGCCAACGAATCTCTCAAGGGCCTCTATGGTGACGGATCGGGCGCCCCGGACCTCGACAAGGCCAAGGCCACGCTCGAGGCCGCCGGAGTTAGTATTCCGGTCGACTTCAGCCTGCAGTACAACACGGACCACTACGGTCCCGGTTCGAGCGACGAGTATGCCCTGATCAAGGACCAGCTCGACTCCTCCGGCCTGTTTAACGTCGCCTTGCAGTCCACCGAGTATGTGCAGTACGTCAAGGACCGCACCTCGGATGTCTACCCCGCGTACCAGCTCGGCTGGTTCCCGGATTACACCGACGCTGACAACTACCTGACGCCGTTCTTCCTGACCGAGAACTTCATCAAGAACCACTACAGCGATCAGGAAGTCAACGATCTGATCCTGAAGCAGGCCGTCACGGTCGACCCGGAGGCGCGCACCGCGCTCATCGGCGAGATTCAGGACAAGGTCGCGGCTGCGCTGTCGACCCTGCCGTTGCTTCAGGGGTCACAAGTTGCCGTGACCGGCACCGACGTCACCGGCGCGAAGGACACGCTCGACGAGTCGTTTAAGTTCCGCTACGGAGCTCTTTCCAAGGGCTAGGCAGTTGAGCGACTAGAGTTTTCTCTAGTTCGATCTGCGGGGGCCTCCAGCTGAATACCATGCTGGATGCCCCCGATTCTTTTGCAATCGTGAGGTAGTTATGACCACTGTGGCACTGAAGCCATCCGCCCCGACCGGCGGACGTGCTTCGAAGAAGAAATCGAGCCCAGGAGGCGGGATCGGTCGCTATCTTCTGATTCGGTTCCTGCTCATCATCCCCACGATACTCATCCTGGTCACGATGGTTTTCTGGCTCATGCGTGCAACGGGCGACCCGATCACGGCCGCGCTCGGTGGCCGTCTACCCCCTGATCAACTCGCCGAACGCATCCACGAGGCCGGCTACGATCGGCCCATTCTGGTGCAGTACGTCGAGTACCTCGGCCAGGTTTTCACGGGTAATTTCGGCACCACCATCAGTACGAACCGTCCCATGTCAGAAATCCTGCTGACTTATGGTGTGGCGACTGCCGAACTCGTTTTCTATGCACTCCTTGTCGCCTTCATCGTCGGCATCCCGCTGGGCATGGTGGCCGCCTATTGGCGCGACAAAGCACCCGACGCCGTCCTGCGCGTTGTCGCCATCCTCTTTTATGCCACCCCGGTGTTCTTCGCCGGACTTCTGCTCAAGCTGGTCTTCGCCGTCTGGCTGAAGATTCTTCCGGTGGCCGGGCGGGCCACGACAGGCTCGGAACTAGAGATGGGCTTTCTGCCCAATAAGACCGGGTTTTACACCATCGACGCCCTGCAAACCGGCGACCCCGCCATTCTCGGTGATGTACTCGCCCATGCCGTCCTCCCCGCTTTGGCCCTGGGGCTGCTGACCGCCGGAGTCTTCCTCCGGCTGGTGCGCACCAACGTCATCGGCACACTCGGCACTGATTACGTCGATGCGGCGCGGTCGCGTGGTGTGAGCGAATTCCGGCTCGTCAGCAAGCACGCCTATCGACCGGCCCTCATTCCTATCATCACCGTCATCGGGCTGCAGGTCGCCCTGCTTCTCGGCGGTGCGGTGTTGACCGAGACGACCTTCGAGTGGAAGGGCCTGGGCTTTATCCTCATCGAATTCATCAAGGCGCGGGACTTCGTGGCCGTGCAGGGCATCGTTGCGCTCCTGGCCGTGATCGTTGCCCTCTCCAACTTCATCGTGGACGTCATTGCCGCGCTCATCGACCCGAGAGTGCGGTACTGACCATGAGAACGCTCACTGACACCCCGAACGCCCACAAGTCTCCACTGTGGACTCGGCTGCCCGTCGTCCATCAACTTCGCCAAAGTGTAGGCCTGCAACGGGGCATGCTCGTGGTTGGCCTCGTGCTCACCGGAATCTTCATTCTCACCGCGATCTTTGCGCCGCTTCTCGCGCCTTACGGCTTCAGCCAGCTGCGCGACGACAATGGCCCGTTCGGTGCCCAGCAGGAGCCGGGCGGCGACCATCTGCTCGGCACCACGGTCGGAGGCTACGACGTACTGTCACGGGTCATCTGGGGCTCGCAAACCGCGATCACCGTCATGGTCGTCGCCGTCGTGCTGTCTATTTTCGCCGGTGTAGCCCTTGGCCTGGTCTCCGGCTACTTCGGCGGCTGGCTCGACCGCGTGCTCGTCGTCATCTGCGACGCCGTCTACGCCTTCCCGCCCCTGCTGCTGGCCATCGTCATGGGGATCGTCATCTCGGGCGGACGATCCAACCTGTGGGGCGGAATCCTCGCTGCTGCGATCTCCATCACGGTTGTGTTCATCCCGCAGTATTTTCGGGTGATCCGCGCGGAAACCGTGCGCATCAAGGCTGAAGCCTACGTGGAGTCGGCCCGGGTGCTCGGAGCGAGCAATGGACGCATCATGTTCAGGCACGTGCTGCGCAATGCCACGCGTACGCTGCCCCTCATCTTCACGCTCAACGCTTCGGAAGCCCTGCTGACGTTGGCCGGCCTCGGCTTCATCGGCTTCGGCATCGAACCGTCCTCGGCGGCCGAGTGGGGCTACGACCTGAACAAGTCGCTCGCCGACGTTACGAGTGGCATCTGGTGGACCAGCCTGTTCCCTGGCCTGGCCATCGTGCTCGTCGTGCTCGGCATCACCTTGGTGGGGGAGAGCCTCAACGACCTCGCCGACCCGCGGCTGCGCAGTCGCCGCGCCCCGGGCAAGACCGCACCTGCCCCGGCCACCCCGGTCGAGGTGCGCGACCCGGCCGGCCGCATCGACCCGAGTGGCATCTACGGTTCGATCAGCACTCCGCGAGTCCGCCCCGCCGGATTGGAATCCAACTCATGACCGACGTCGTACGTATCGACAACCTCAATGTCACCTTCGCCACCGACGGCGGCGCGGTCAAGGCCGTCGACGGCGTCACCCTGCGGGTGGCTCCGGGCGAGGTGCTCGCGATCGTGGGGGAGAGCGGCAGCGGCAAGACCGTCACCGCGAAGACCATCCTCGGCCTGCTGCCGGAGACGGCCACCGCCCACGGTGCCGTCATCCTGAGCAGCAAGGACGGTTCCAGCTCGAACGACGTGCTCACCGTCAGCAAGCAGAAGCTGCGCCAGCTGCGGGGAACGGATGTGTCGATGGTGTTCCAGGAGCCGTCCACAGCCCTGAACCCGGTGTTCACCGTCGGCTGGCAGATCGCCGAGGGCATCCGTGCGCACGGCGAATTCTCCGGGAAGGAAGCCCGCGCGAAGGCCATCGACATCCTCGGTCGGGTGGGTATTCCCGACCCGGAGAGCCGCGTCGACTACTACCCGCATCAGTTCTCCGGCGGTCAGAAGCAGCGCGTCGTCATCGCCATGGCCCTCGTTCTCGATCCTGGGTTGATTGTTGCCGACGAACCAACCACTGCCCTGGATGTGACCGTGCAGGCCGAGATTCTCGACCTGCTGCGGCGCTGCCGCGATGAATTCGGTACCGCGATCGTGCTGATCACCCACAATATGGGTGTCGTCGCCGACCTGGCCGACCGCGTCGTAGTGATGTACGAGGGCAAGGTCGTTGAAGAAGCTCCGGCCCAACAACTGTTCTCGAACCCCACGCACGACTACACCAAGCGACTGCTCGGTTCGGTACCGCGCGTCGGCCACGGCACGGCGCGGGCCACCGCTCGGTTGGAGGCTCGGGAGCCCGACTGGGCCGATCAGGCGCCGGTCGTCGTCGCCGACAGCCTGAAAATCCAATATCCCGGCCGGCTGGGCAAACCCGGGTTCACCGCCGTCGACGGAGTGAGTTTCCGCATCCGGCCCGGAGAGGTGCTCGGCCTCGTCGGCGAGAGCGGATCAGGCAAGACCACCATCGGTCGGGCGATGGGCGGGCTCACCCGAGTCACCGGGGGGTCCCTGACCGTGCTCGGCCATGAGATGAACGGTTTCAAGGAACGCGCCTTCAAGAAGGTGCGCAGCGACATCGGCTTCGTTTTTCAGGACCCCGCGTCGAGTTTCAACCCCCTGCTCACCATCGCCGAATGCGTCGCGGAGCCCCTCGTCGTGCACGGGCGGGCAGCGAATACCCGTTCCGCGCGCAAGCGGGTGAACGAACTGCTCGAGGCGGTGCAGTTGCCGCGGGCCTACGGCGATCGTTACCCGCACGAGCTCAGTGGTGGCCAACGCCAGCGTGCAAGTCTCGCACGTGGTCTGGCCCTGGAGCCGAGTTTGCTGATAGCGGACGAGCCGACCAGTGCGCTCGACGTGTCGGTGCAGGCCAAGGTGCTCGAGCTGTTCGCTGAGCTGCAGAAGGAGTTTGGGTTCGCGGCGCTGTTCATCAGCCACGACCTCGCCGTCGTCGATATTCTCGCCGACCGCATTGCCGTGCTGTACAAGGGACAACTGGTCGAGGAAGGCACCGGTGCCGAGGTTCTCGGTGCCCCGAAGGATGCCTACACCCAGCGGCTGCTCGCATCACTGCCGGTTCCTGACCCGGCTGTGCAGGCACTGCGGAGGGGTGAACTCCGGCTCCTTCGTGCGGCAGGATAGCCCCATGAGGCATGGCGCGGCATCCGTTCCCCCGATCACCACGAGCGATCTGACAATCGAATACCCGCCACACGGGGCGAGCCCGGCCTTTGTCGCGGTGCACGGGTTCACCCTGCGCATCGCTCCCGGAGAAGTGGTGGGGCTACTCGGCGAGAGCGGCTCGGGCAAGAGCACTCTGGCCCGGGTGCTCTCCGGTGACGCCTTTGTGAGCGACGCCACCGGCATCCGTCCCCAGATCACTGGGGGAGAGGCGACCGTGCTTGGGTACGGGCTGCGCCGCATCAGCAAGCGCACGCTGCGAGGTCTCACCTTCGGCGTCGGGCTGCTGGCCCAGGATGCCGCAGACACCCTGCCGTCGACCCTGACAGTGGCCGAAATCGTGGCCGAGCCGGTGCTCGAACGGGATCGGCGCTACAACCGGCGCGCGCTCGGTGCCCGAGTGGCCACCATGATCGATGCGGTGCGCCTCCCGTTGGCCGTTCTCGGTCAGTACCCCTACGAGCTCTCCAGCGGCCAGCGGCAGCGTGTCGCGCTGGCCCAGGCGCTCGTGCTGGGGCCGACCCTGCTGATCGCAGACGAGCCCACAGCGGGCGTTGACGTGCTGGTGCGTGACGCCGTGATCGACCTGATCAGCGAGCTTCAGCAGCACAGATCGTTCTCGGCCCTCGTGATCAGCAGTGATCTGGCCGTCCTGCAGCGGGTCGCCAACCGCATCGGCGTCATGCACCAGGGCGTGCTGGTCGGCCTCGGTCGCATCGACGAGGTGTTTCGGGACCCCTGGCATCCCTACGTGCGGGGTCTCGCCGCCGCCCTGCAGCCCGACAGCGATGTGCCGAACGTCGATGACGCCCGGGGCGGTGCCGTTGGTGAACTGGGCGATGAAACGGATGTTGCGGCCGGCAGCTAGGCGGGTCGCGACCGCAGCATCCGCCGTGAAAGGCGACCGGCCGACACGCCCGACCGGCCGAGTGCACCCGAGACTGCTCATGTGTTGCTCCCGGCCCACTTTGCGGGGCTGCGCCGCCGGTGAAGCGATTAAACCGGGCCGTTGGAGCCGATCAGAACCCGTCATGGTTTTGGACAGGCGGGAAACCTTGGTAAAGTAGCAACGCTGTTCACAGCATTCCTCGATAGCTCAATTGGCAGAGCAGCGCACTGTTAATGCGCAGGTTCTTGGTTCGAGTCCAAGTCGGGGAGCGAAAGGCCACTCAGGGCTCCACCCCGGGTGGCCTTTTTTGTCGGTTCGTTTCGCTCCGACGAAAAAGTTCCTTCCCAATTCGTATGGCTTCGGCTCAAGAAACGGTGGACAGCGTGGATTTCTCGCAACTTCTGGTACCGGCACTGGGCGTGCTCTCCGGGGCGCTCCTCGTGCTCTGGACCATCTCGCTGCTGAGGTCGCGGCGGGTCATCTTCGACCGCAATGCCGCCGAACGCGTGCGCATCGAACTCGAACTTTCCCTCGCCGAGCAGCAGGGGCGCCTCGCCATCATCCGCGAACTGCAGGACGGTGCCGTGCTCACCATCGCCCGCCTCATCACCCGGGCCGAGGGCGCCCGCTACACCGCCGAGAGCGACCCCTCGACGGCCGTGCGCGCCGCCACCGCCCTCGCTGACGACGGCCGGGCGGCACTCGCCGATATGCGCCGCGTGCTGACCATCGTGCGCGAGGGTGAAAACGTCGGAGCGCTGCAGCCCGGCCCGCGATCGACCCGCGATCTATTCCGCGTGATGCGCGACGCCGGTCTGGTGGTGAGCTTCATCGAGTCGGGGGAACGATTCGCGCTCAAGGCTGGTGCCGAGCTCGCCATCTTCCGCATCCTGCAGAGTGCGCTCTCCAATGCCCTCAAGCACGGCGGCGTCGGCACGGAAGCGCGGGTGTCGTTCACCTGGACCAGAGACGGCCTGCAGCTGCTCGTCGACGATGACGGTATCCGTGCCGCCGCGCGTCGGGATGGGAAGGAGACCGGCGAACAGGTCGCCCGCACTCCGTACACGATCGAGGACGACCTCAAGGCCCTGAGCGAGAGTATCGCCGGCCCCGGCATCACGCAGATGCGTGAGCGCGCCCAGCTGTTCGGCGGCGTGTTCAACGCCGGAACGGTTCCCGGACTGGGCTTCTCGGTGTCAGCCGTATTTCCGTCGCTGCGCTTTCACAACGGCGTGCACGGCGTCGACCTGTCCCGGTGACCTCGGCGCCCGTCACCGAGACCGCCTCCCACCCGCTCGACGAGACGCACCAGCAACGCCTGGCCCTTCGGGAGGGTCTGGCCGTTGGACTGGCCACCGCTGCATACGGGGTGTCGTTCGGTGCGCTGTCGGTTGCGGCCGGACTCGACATCTGGCAGACCAGCTTCATCAGCATCGTCATGTTCTCCGGCGGTTCCCAATTCGCCCTCATCGGCGTGCTCGCTGCCGGCGGGGTCGGGGCCGGCCCGGCGGCGATTGCGAGCGCGGCCCTGCTCGGGGTGCGGAATGGCATCTACGGCATGCGCACCGCCCCAATCGTCGGCAGCGGGCTCTGGAAGCGGCTCGCCGCCGGGTGGATCACCATCGATGAATCGACAGCGGTCGCCCTCGCCCAGCCGACGGCCAGCAGCCGGCGCGTCGGATTCTGGGTCACCGGCCTGGCCGTCTTCATCGGCTGGAACGCGACCACCCTGCTCGGCGCGCTGATCGGTGACGCACTCGGCGATACCAGGGCCTACGGACTCGACGCAGCAGCGGCAGCGGCCTTCGTTGGCCTGCTCTGGCCTCGCCTCAAGCGGATGCAGGCCGTCGCGGTCGCCGTTGCGGCCGCCGTCGTCGCCGCCACGCTCACCCCGGTGCTCATGCCGGGGCTGCCCGTGCTGGTCGCAGCGCTCGTGGCGGTCGTGGTCGGCGTATTCAACTGGCTGGGCGGGCCGGCGCTGCCGGGTGCGGCATCCGCTCGAAAGGGCCTGCGCTCGTGACTCTGTGGCAGATCATCATTGCGGCGTCGATCGCGGTGCTCGCGCTCAAACTGGCCGGCTACCTCGTGCCGCCCGCGGTGCTGGCGAAACCTACACCGTCTCGTATCGCCGACCTTCTGACCGTGGCCCTGCTGGCGGCGCTCATTGCGGTGCAGACGCTCGGCAGCGGGCAAGCGCTCGCCCTGGATGCCCGCATTCCGGCCGTCATCGTGGCGGCCGGCCTGTTTGCGATCAAAACGCCGTTCATCGTCGTGGTGATCGTTGCGGCGCTCGTCGCCGCCGGTCTGCGCGCCCTCACCTGACGCAAATCAGCCCTCAAGATTATCGACGCCCGGCGTCCAGCTCAGGCCGGGAACGCCCCAACTCTTCTTGCGCTCGATCTTGGCGGCCATTTTCGAGTAGACGTGCTCGAGGCGATCAACGTACAGCGTGCCGTCGAGGTGATCGTATTCGTGCTGAAAGATGCGGGCGAGCCAGCCATCCGCTCGAATCTCAAACGGATGCTGCTCGGCGTCGACGGCACGCAGAATGGCTGACTGGGCTCGTTTCAGCGGAAAACGCTCGCCCGGAAAGGACAGACACCCTTCGTCTTCGTCGACATCGTCGTCGTCGACGGGCTCGGCAGAGATCGGCGTGATCCACAGTTCCGGGTTGATCGCGACTCCGCGCCAGGTCACGTCGTCATCGTCCTGATAGCTGTACGTGAAGAGGCGCAGGCCCACTCCCACCTGCGTGGCGGCGAGACCGACGCCCGGCGCAGCATCCATCGTCTCGAACATGTCTTGCACCAATTCGCGCAAATCGTCGTCGAAGTCGACGACGATTGCGGCGGGGGAGTGAAGAACGGGGTCACCTGAAATAACTATCGCGCGTACGGCCATTTCTCCAGAATATCGGCAAGCTTGTCGATAAGGTCATGAAGTGACCTCTGACCTAACCGATCTGGCGACAGAAATCGCCATTGATCCTCGTCAGGCCATCGGAATTCCGCTGGCCCTGGTCGGTGCCGTCTTTCTGTCTCTCGGCGCCCAATTTCAGCACCGTGGCGTCAACAAGGTTGAGGCGCGCACCGAAGCGGTCACCGGTGGACTCAACGTGCGCCAGCTCAGCTTGCTGCTTGCCCGACCCAGTTGGGTATTCGGTTCGCTCATGCTCGGCCTCGCCATCGTGTTCCAACTCACGAGCCTCGCCTTCGCGCCCATCATCGTCGTGCAGCCGCTCGGGGCGGTCGCCCTCGTCATAACCGCCGTTTTGAACGCCCGCGTCAGCAAGGTCAAACTCAACCGGGCGAGCATCATCGCCATTTCGATGTGCGTGGGCGGAGTCGGCCTGTTCGTGACGGTCGCCGCGTTTACCGCCGTCGACAAGCCGGTCACTGACCAAAATCTGGTGACCATCCTCGTCGTTCTTGCGGTTGTGCTGTTGGCCTTCGCACTCGCCTTCGGGTTTCTGCGGCGTCGATCGCAGGCGATCTTCTACATTCTCGGCGCCGGAGTGCTGTACGGGTTCGTGGCGACCCTGGCCAAGGTCGTCATCAATCGCACCCAGAACGGCAACTTTGAGTGGCTCACCCTCACCTGTGTGCTCGGCCTGTTGCTCGCGGCCGCGCTGGGGGCGTACTTTGTTCAGAACGCCTACGCGGCGGGGCCACCCGATCTCGTCATTGCAGGGCTCACCGTCGTTGACCCGCTGGTCGCTGTCGGAATCGGAATCGTCGTACTCGGAGAGGCCAGCCAGGCGCCGCCCGCAGCGGCGGTGGCGTTCGTCGTCGCCGGGGCGATCGCGATTTGGGGCGTGTTCCTGCTCGCGCGGTACCATCCGCAACTCGATCGCTGACGGGTAAAGAATTTTCGCCTTCCACGGTGCGGGACACCGCGGGGTGGGCACGGTTTAGAATAGTGTTCGAGTGCGCAGCGTCAGTATTGCCAACCGCACCCGAGATTTCCTGCCGGACGATGATCCCCGGCCCAACAACGTAGGGACCACTCCACTTGTCAGATTCGACCGACTTGCTGAGCAGCCCGACCCCGGGCGAAGCCCCCGAGAGCGCTGCAGACGCGCCGACCGAGAAGCCGCGCATTCGCGTGCTCATCGCCGCCGACACGTTTGCCCCTGATGTAAACGGCGCTGCTCGCTTTGCCGAGCGGCTTGCCGCCGGCCTGGTGGACAGAGGCCATGAGGTTCAGATCATGGCACCGGCCGCTTCGCGCAAACACGGCAGCTGGACCGAGATGCACGAGGGCCAGCCGATGGTGGTGCACCGTCTGCACAGCTGGCGCTGGTATCCGCACGACTGGCTGCGTTTTGCCCTGCCGTGGCTGATTCGTGGTGAAAGTCGGCGTATTCTCGATTCTTTCCACCCTGACGTCGTGCATTTTCAGTCGCACATCAATGTCGGGCGGGGCGTGTCCATCGAGGCGGCCAAGCGCAACATTCGTCTGGTCGGCACGAATCACTTCATGCCAGAGAACATGGTGAAGTTCTCCCTCGTTCCGGTGGGCATGCAGGACCGGGTGATAAAGGCTGCCTGGCGGGCCGCGCGGCGTACCTTCGGCCGTGCTGCCGCTGTCACCACCCCCACACGGCGTGCCGCCCAGTTTCTGGAAAAGTATACGGGCCTAACCGGGGTGCACGCCATCTCCTGCGGCATCGATGCCGATAATTACGCGCCGAACTTTGAGTCGCGCACCGAGAACCGTATTCTGTTCGTCGGTCGAGTCACCGGTGAAAAGCAGATTGACGTCTTGCTGCAGGCAGTCGCGCTGCTGTCGCCTGACCTCGACGTGCAGGTCGAGATCGTGGGCGGTGGCGATCAGAAACGTAACCTGGAGCACCTGGCTGACACCCTCGGCATCCGCTCACGAGTCACCTTCACCGGGTATGTGACGGATGACGAGCTTCGCGCGGCTTATTCGCGGGCCACGGTGTTCGCCATGCCGTCTATTGCCGAGTTGCAGAGTATCGCAACGATGGAAGCCATGGCCTCGGGACTGCCCATCGTCGCGGCCGACGCCATGGCGCTGCCACACCTCGTGCACGACCAGGCGAACGGCTACCTGTTCAAACCCAGTGATGCACAGGACCTCGCTGACAAGCTGGCCGTGGTGCTCACCGCCCCGCCGGAACAGCTAAAGGCGCTCAAGCGCGAGTCGCTCAAGCTCATCGCCGCGCACGACATCAAGCGCACGTTGAACACGTTCGAATGCCTGTATCGTGGGGAGCCGGTGAGCGATCTGGTCACCAACGGCGCCGCGTCGCAGACGCCGGAGTAGTCACGTATCTGCGGGTTCGACCGTTCGGTCGTGCCCTTTGGGGCGGTAGCTCAGCTGGTTAGAGCAGCGGACTCATAATCCGTCGGTCCCGGGTTCAAGTCCCGGCCGCCCTACTGTAATTTAGATCTGATCAGGGCTTCTTGTCTGTACCGAAAGGGCAAGACTTGACTCACCCATTGTTTATCCATTGTTTATTCAAAAATATACGGCTTTCTCAGGTCCTCGTAGAGAAGGTGCACGACCCTGTTCGAGTCATCTGGGATGACCTCGAACACCTACGGGTTATGGACACTGAAAGACTCTTGGGGCTCGGTCTCGAGCCCGTTTTGACGACAAGTGAGCTCGCCGAATATGTCGGCGTGCAGGTGCAAGCCATCTATGACCTGCGCACCGACGGTCGTGGGCCCTCCGGCATTCGAGTCGGCCGGGAGATCCGCTACCGTATCTCCGATGTTCGGCGATGGCTCGACAGTCTGCACGTGCCTGAACCGGCTCTGGGCGATCTTGGGGGCGATCACTAGTGGCGGGTCGTCCACGTCTGCCGATCAGCACGTTCGGCTCGATCACAACCGTCAAGCTCGGCCCAGGACGGTTCAGAGCCACGACCGTCTTCCGTGACTGGGACGGACAGTCTCGACAGGTTGGCGCGACGCGTGAGAGTCGAAACGCGGCGCAGGCAGCGCTCAAGGTCGATCTGGCCGCGCGCATGCGTTCTGGTGGCGTCGGCGACTCTCTCGATGCCAGCTCGCCTTTTCCGGTGCTCGCCGCGGCATGGATGGAAGACGTGATGCTCGATGTTGACCGGTCCCAAGGCACGAAAGACACCTACCAACGCGAACTGCGCGTGCTCGTCGTGCCCTTCTTCGAGAACTTCACTATTCGCGAAGTGACCGTTGGCCGCATCGAGCTTTTCCTGAGGCAGCAGCGAGCGCAGTCGTATCCGCGAGCGAAACACTCCCGCACGCTCCTCGGCATGATCCTGGCATTTGCAGTGCGGCGGGAGATCATTCCGCGCAATCCGATGAAGGAGACCTCGCGGATGAAGAAGCCTCCGCACACCCCGAAGGCCCTCACGCCGGACCAGATCGTTGCGATCCGCCTGGCGGCTCGCGAATGGCGCACAGAGCAGGGCCGGATGGGCCCTCGATCCGACGGGCAGGTGCGGGACATCATTGAGGTGATGCTCGGCACCGCTACGCGCATCGGAGAAGTGCTCGCCATTCGGCAGTGCGACGTCGACCTGGACGCCGACCCGCCGCGGCTGAACATCAGCGGCACGCTCGTCGTGCACAATAAGGCCGGCGTGCACCGTCAGGAGCATCCCAAGACCCACGAGTCGAACCGGGTCATCGGCATGCCGCCCTTCGCGGTCGAGGTGATCCGCCAGCGTTTGGCACTGCTCGATCCGGAGGATGCGGAGCACCTGCTGTTCTACTCGAGAGTGGGCACTCCACTCGCGCCATACAACGTCAGGCGCACGTTTCGGGAGATCCTGCGGAATACCGGCCTCGAGGGCCTGAACATCACTCCGCACTCCTTTCGCCGCACCGGTGCGACGCTCCTCGCCAATGAGCTCGGCATGCAGGCGGCGGCCGACATGCTCGGGCACACCTCGACGTCGACGACCAAGGCGCACTACGCCGAGCCAGACCGCACGGTGAAGTCAGAGCCGGCGGAAGTGATGCAGCGGCTGGCGCCTCCACCGTAGAAGTTTCAGACGGGAACCCTATGCGGTGATGCTGCCCAGCACGTCGCCTGTGGACTCAACCGCACTCAGGATCCCCGCCAGTGATCTTGAAAGATCTGTCGGCCGCTCCAGGTAAACGTGGCAAGAACAGCTTCAGTAGGAATTACGCCTACGGAGCAGAACCGGCAGACTGGACGCATGACGACGACTGCGGATCGAAAGCAACGAGTCGACACCGTCTCAAAGGTGCCGCGCTGGGCGTTGTGGGTTGCTCACGCCGTTCCCCTCTGCGTGCTGCCGTCTGGACTTTGGCGTCTCGCAATGAGTATTGGCATCCCCGTTGGCTTCAGTGACGCCGAGCTGCGCGAGGACTACGATTTGCCTGGCTGGGGTGCCGTTTACACGATTGGTCTCGCCGTGGCCCTCGAGTGTCTTGCTCTCCTCACTCTGGGCCTCGTCTACCACTGGGGGGAGGTCGTGCCTCGTTGGATTCCCTTCATCGGTGGAAAGTCCGTCCCACGAATGGCGGCGGTCATTCCGGCCGGAATCGGCGCTGCTCTGATCACCTTAATCACCTTCAGCCAGCTCTCAATGTGGGACAAAGTCGACAGCACCAGCCTTCCTTGGATGGGGCCGTCCTACGCCCCGATTCTCGCCTGGGGGCCGCTTCTCGCCGTGGTCACCGTCGCCTATTTCCTTCGGCGAGGCAAGGCCACACTTCCAGTCTCGTAGCACATGCCCGTGCCCGTAAGCCGAACCCTCTGCGGGTTCAGTATTGATGCGCACGCCAACCGGAACGCAATAGGCTTTCCCGGTGCCATAGTGTCGGACCATGGATCTCTTGGAATCGCCCACGCTCTCAGGACTGCTCGTCACTCTTGAGCCCCTTTCATTCGATCACCTAGCCGAGCTGTGTGAAGCTGCGAACGAGGGCGAACTCTGGCGTACGTGGTACACATCCATACCGCGCCCGGAGGCGATGGCTGCGGAGGTTGAACGCCGACTCAGCCTGCACGAGCGGGGGAAGATGCTCCCTTGGGCCACTCGGCTTGCGTCAACGGGGCGAATCGTTGGCATGACGACCTTTATGAATCCGAGCGCCGATGCCCCACGATTGGAAATCGGCTCTACTTGGCTGGCCGGAAGCGCTCAAGGTACGGGTGCGAACCGAGAGGCCAAGCTTCTCCAACTGACTTACGCCTTCGACGATTTGGAGTGCATTGCCGTAGAGTTTCGCACTCACTGGCACAACCGCCAATCACGAAAGGCAATAGCCGCTTTAGGCGCCAAGGAAGATGGAGTACTGCGCAGCCACTCGGTTGGACCGGACGGTGCTCTCCGCGACACTGTCGTGTTCTCGATTACTGCTAATGAATGGCCAGCCGTGCGCGTGGGACTTCGGCATTCTTTGGCCATGAGGAAATTGTCCCTCCAGTAATTGCGTCACATCGCCGGCTCGGCCGCTCGATTTCGCAAGAACCTCACTCCGTATGACGAACGGTCAGCGGGACGCCTCACCATTCCGATAGGGAATTGGTTACCTTCGACTCCGACTGGTGAAGGAGTACCCTTGCTTCCTGCGCCGACGTGAGGGAGATGAGACGAGAGTCTTGCGTCTTAACATCGGAGGTTCGACCCGCACCGAACTGCGGACTGAACTGGGCTCACGAGGCATCTTGCTCAACGCGTACGCCGACAGGCTGCTCGATCATACGGTCTTCGATCCGCGAGCCCAGGAGGAGATCAACATCATCGAGCGCAATGTAGGTGAACTCGGTCTGCGCACCGGGGCGACGCTACTGGAGGTCTTCGCGGTGGCCCGTGAACGAGGATTTGCGCTCTGCCCTCCGGACACCGGCCCGTATCTCCGGCTCGCAATGGCGTCGCAGGCAAACGCGCCTGATTCGGTTCTGTCCGCCGGCAGGTCACCTGCGGGCGCGCTCAAGGTCGCCTCGGCACCATTAAGTGACGACGTGGCGTTTCCGAAAGGTTTCTATCTACGCGTCGTCGACGGCCAGCAGTGGCTGCGTGGGTTCCGCTGCGACCATGAGTACATATTTTCACCGGAGGACAGGTTCGCATTCCAGCCGTTGTAGATGGGAGCAGCGGGTGCGAAGGGACTCCAGGTTCGTATCGCGAGTTGATGAGCCGTTCGCAAGCCGAACCTTCATCGGGACACTCGGCGACATAGTTCCTGCCGGAGGCACGGGTCCGTTTTGATGGCCTTATGGCAATCTTCTTCTTTGACGGTGACCCGACGCTGTGGGATTTCCAGGCGATGATGAGGCGGGCCCTGACAGCCACGATCGGAAAGCTTCGCAGGCTTCTGTATGGGACCGGAGGAGATACGAGCGTCGAGGCGTTCGTCACCGACAGGGAGGTCGTCGCGGAACGGTTGCGGGGCCAAGTGAGCAACCTAGAGCAGGTGCGGTTCGAGGCCTTCAAGAAGAGCCTCGCCCGCGGGGAAGGTTGGTGCCATGCTGGTGGCGGTTGACCGTGGAATCCATCGACACCTCCCAATTGATCAGCCCGGCGACGTCCGCCCGCGTCAGCACCCCAGGTCCCGTCGGCACTGTAGCGGCGGTGGCGTTCCCAGACCGTCTGCCACGGCCCGAACTGCGGCGGCAGGTCCCGCCACGGGATGCCGGCCCGATTCCGGTAGATGACCCCTCCGTCATAAGACGGTGATCCTTGAACGGACGGCCCAACTTCCCCGCCGATTCAGGCATCAACGGGGCAATCTGCTTCCACTGGGCATCCGACAACACGGCGTAACGAGGGCTCACTCCTCCATCCTGCCGATGAACAGCCCATCATTGGGAGACACGCCCTAGCGGCCACGGTCGCAGTGAAGCCGGTTCCTCAATTCGGAACCGGCGACGTCGATACCCCCCCGAGACTGGGGCATCATCCCCAGCCGTCGCCGGTTCCACCTTTCTGAAGCCAACTCAGCCGTAGGTGGCTTCGCCCGGGCGCTCAGCCGCAGCTCAGCCGGTGCTATCGAGAATCAGGCGCGCCGCTTCCGTTGGTTGGTCCCAGTGCGGGAAATGACCGCAGTTTTCGAACCAGTGCAGCGTTGCATCCGGGAACAGCTCCGTGGCCCGCGCCGCCTCACTGGGAACGGTGACCTTGTCCTTCCGCCCCCATCCAATGACCATTTTGCCCTTGAGCGAACCGGCCGGTGCGCCTTCCTGGCGGGGTCCATGAATCAGCGCGTTGAGGGACGGGTCCAGGCTGGTCGATGTCTTGAACCCGCGAAGCTCGTGCAGGACCAGATCCTGTGGCAGCTTCCAGGGGTGGGCGGAGAACTGTGCAAACAGGGCCGTGCGACCCACAGGGTTGCCCGTGAGGAAGGGGAGCGCCGGTTGGATGCGGCGCACCAGTGCGACGGATGCCTTGATGCTTGTACCAAAGATCGCTGCCTGGCGGTCATTCCAGAATCCACCAGGGTCCAGTGCGACCGTGGTCCCAGCGTGCCCGCGGCGTGCCATTTCCATTACCATCCGCGCGCCCATGGAGCTGCCTACCAGATCAAGGTCACCCAGTTCCGCGTCGCGGATAAAGGCTTCGACGGAATCGGTCAGCGTGGCAATGGTGGTTTCGCCGGTCAGCGGCGCGGATTCGCCGCAGCCGGGGAGGTCGACGGCGATGACATCGCGTTCAGCGGCCAGCGCCGGGATTACCGGGTTCCAGTTGCCAATACTGGAACCGAGCCCATGGATCAGCAGGAGTGGCTTACCGGAGCCTTGCCGGGTTGAGTGCAACATGACTTCACTGTAGGGGCAGTGCAACATATCTGGCCAGAGGCCCGACGGCACAGCGATACGCCGTTAGGCAGCGCATCCAACGCTC
The DNA here is from genome assembly GCF_004402315.1 of Cryobacterium sp. TMT1-3. NCBI lineage: Bacteria > Bacillati > Actinomycetota > Actinomycetes > Micrococcales > Microbacteriaceae > Cryobacterium > Cryobacterium sp. TMT1-3. The sequence continues at coordinate 11,487 of NZ_SOFW01000022.1, read as the reverse complement.
AATCGCAGCTTGGGTAGGCAGTCCCATCGACCCGCAAGAGGGACGCTCAGCAGCGCGCCGGATCTGAGGCCGCCCCGACTACGTGCTGAACTTCCCGCTGCTGTGTCACTCGGGAACCCTCAACGGGACGCCACGAGCTCCGAACCCGTCTGTTCGCGCGCGAGCTGAGTCAACATGAAAGAAGGGTGACCGGGTTGCGAAAGCTCGGGGTCAGAAACCCCGACCGGGGAGCGGCCTGGCTCAATCCGTCTTCTGCGGAATCCACTGCGCGAGGTGGTCACTGCTTACGTAGTACAGCAGTCCGTCCCTGAAAACGTAGCCACCGCGCGAAACGTTGATGTCTACTTCGGGTTCCTGGAGATATCCGCTGGTGGAGGCGTTGGCTTCGGATGCTCCGAGATTGATTAGGTCGGACTTCTTGGCTTCCCATTGTTCAGCTGTCATCTCAAGTGCGGCGAAAACGGCGACCTCGCCGCTGTTGGGCACACCCTGTTCGCAAACGAGGCCGTCGTTGTCGGCCAGGAATTGCATGTTGTCGTTCCAGGTGCTGAATACGATCGGCTGCATTCCCCGGGCCGTAAAGTCCTCATACGCGGCAGGGAGAAGGAGCGTGTCGCAGTCGATTTCGACGGGAGCGTCAGTCGCTTGCGGCGTCGAGGTCCCTGATGCCGAATCACCAGTGTTTGGAGCCGAGGCTGCGCATCCAGTCAATGCGAAAATGGCTACAAGTACGGTCAAGTTTCTGGCACCGGACAGCACGTCCCCAAGTTTCCCCATCTCTCCACCGTATCGTCATAGTGACATCGATGTAGCTGCACGAACTTCTGACCCTGGCGGTTGCCTCGCACGGCGTCCCCTTGAGTAGCCCTCTACGGGACGCCATTCACTGGATAAGTGAACACACTCTGTTGCGCGTGATTCGCGGTCCCATGGACCGAACCGGCCGCTAATCCGGTCGTGTCGACTTGGCTAGTTCGTGGATCGCGTCCAGGGGCTCACGCTCTCCAGCTGGACATTGACGACGCTGGGACCAGCAAGGAGAGTGCCAACAGCGGGGAAGTCTTCCTGAGGGAGGATGCTGTCGGTCGGGTCGATGCCGTTGAACTGTCGAACGTTGACCCGCCCCGAGTTTAAGGACGAGAAGATGGCCGGTTGCTCTGCGCCCGCGTACAGATAGGCGTCGTAGCCGCCGGTCTCCGGCAGTGCGGGAAGCGCCGAAATGGGCGACACGGTAATGGACCAGTCACCCGCGCCAGGCCCGACGGTGATCCAGCCTGCCGGGCCAAGGGAGGAGTCAAGGCCATAGGCGACGCTGGCGGAATCGCCTTGATAATCTGCCATGCCAGCCTCGTGATACGTGCCGTCTTCACCATAAACCTGCGCGCCGGACTGCTCATTGGCCCAGTGGCCGGGTGCCCACGTGATCGTGTAGAAGCCAGACTTAGCGTCATCGGGAAAGACAATTTCATCCGCACCGTTACCGGTGACCGTGAAAGCCTCGAACGTCCCGAAGGTCTCGTCCGCCCACGCCTGAGCAGAATCCTGCGCAGTAGGTTCATCCGTCTGGGCGGGAGTCGATGAGGCTGACGATGATGAATCAGGTGCGACGGGTTGCTCTGCTTGACACCCTGACAAGATAACAGCCGCTACGGTCGCTGCGGCCAATACGAATGTCACACGTTTCATAGAATCCCCTTGGTATTTATCGTCTTCTCCGCCTTGAGATAACGTCGTTGGGCTGCGCCTTGGCTACCCACTGTTTCAGATTGAGTTCCGCACTGCCTAAGTTCGTTAGACAATTCGACAGTTGTGGTCGTGTGTGCGAGGTCTAGGCGTGGGGCTGTGGCCCTGATGCAGGCTCTTCAACTTGCGCCGTGACCTTCGATGCTGGACGAACAGAGAGGCCCGCAAGGGGAAAACCCTCTTGCGGAAATCTGATGAAGGTCTCCACCGCATCGCGAGAAGCGGCACCCGGTCGCGGTGTCCCAGCTCTGGCAACACAATTTGAATTTATCTAAGGGCGGTGTCGATCAGGCTGCGGATAGAGTCGTAGTCCGGGTTCTGCGGGTCGACGCCATTATCCGGAACTAACTCAACGGAACCCACCGGTAGGTCTCTAGTCTTGCCTGCCAGGTTGGCGAAGGAGTCGAGCATTCCCTGAGGTACGTCGGTCTTGACGACCTGCTGGCCGGCCTGGGCCACACCTTGGAATTTTGTGAGCACGTTCGCCGGGTTGAACTGTTTGAGGATCGCCTCCTGCAGGATGCGCTGGCGGGCCATGCGGTCGTAGTCGCTCGTTCCGTGCCTGGAGCGGGCGTACCAGGTGGCGTGGTAGCCGTCCATATGCTGCTTGCCCGGCTCGAACCACTCCGCGACACCGCTCAGTGCCTCATCGCCGCCGAGCGGAACACGTTCGGTGACAGTGATGTCTACGCCGCCGAGGGCGTCGATCAGGTCGGAGAAGCCTTGCATGTCAATCAGCACGTAGTACTGGAGGGTGAGGCCGGTGATTCCACTGGCGGCGTCGCGCATGCCTTCAATGCCTGGATCGCTGTTGTCGGCCAAGGCGTTCGGGTACATCTCCGGGCTCTTCAGGGCGACCTCGGTATAGATCGAGTTGAGCATGCAGACATCCACGGCGCAGCGATTGCCGTAGCCGTAGCCGTCCGGGTAGACCGCATTCAATGGCGAGTCTGCCGGGAACGGTACGTCTTCGAGGTCGCGCGGTAGGCCAATGATGTCGGCCTTGCCCGTCTCAGCATCGATGCTGACGACCGACATGCTGTCGGGCCGCATGCCTATCCGGTCGGCGCCAGCGTCGCCACCGAGGAGCAGGATGTTATAGCGGCCGTCAACGGGCGGCTCCGACGGTCCAGCCGCGAAAACCGAGGATAGGAAATCGCTGGCCGTGGTTGCCACAGAGGCACCATACCCGGCGATGCCGACCACGGCCGCTAGCACGACGGTCGCTAGCCCCGCGATAAACGGGCGCGCCTGGGATCGGACCTTCACCAAACGCACTAGCCGGATCGTGTCGACAGTTAAGACAACCCACAGCACGGCATAGAACACCATCGCGGCGGCGATGATCCACAAACCAATCGAGTTGGTGGCAACGGTGAGCAGGATCTCCGGATTCATCGCATATGCGGCGCCGGTCACTACAACAAGGGCGAGGAAACATAGGGTGGCGCGTAGGCCAAACCGGCCAAGGGCCCGACTACCGGCAAGCACTTGAGCGGAGCCGGGGATGAGAATATTGAGGACGACGAGCCACCAGGCCCGCCGGGTCATGAACGTTCGGGATCCGAAGTTCGGGTGCCGGATCGGACTCCTCGCGCTGCTCAACGTTTCGCCCGCAGTGACGTGTTCTGCAGTTCTACATGACGGGCGAGGAGGGCCACCTTACCTCGTTCGACGACAAGGCTCTCCCTATCCACCGCGAATGGCTTGTTGTCGTTCCAAATCTTGACTGCTACGGGCTGCATTCCCACCGTCCCAAAGTCGTCATACGCGGCAGGGAAGAGGAGCATGTCAGAGTCGCTTTTTACGTGAGACGCAGCTGCGGGAGGGAACGAAGTTCCCACGGCCCAATCACGGGTGTCTGGAGCCGAGGCTGTGCACCCAGTCAGCACGAGACCGTTGCAAGTACGGCCAAGTTTCTGGCACGGAACAGTGCGCCCCCAAATTTTCCCCATGCTTGCACCGTATCGCTACAGCGAAAGCAACATCGACTTCGGGGCGACTGCACCGAACTTCTGGCGCTGCCGAAAGCAACCAAATCACTGTCCGTGGACAGAACCTTCACAATCTGTCTCGGTTCCCCCTCCGGTGACATTCAGGTTGAACCGGTTGATTCGGAACCACGCACAGCGTCCAAAGGGTATTAGGAAGCGAGTCTCAGCCTCTGCGACCTCAAGAAGGACCCACTGACGGATTGAGTTCCAGGCCAGCCTGAGGAAAATTTCCCTGGCCAGCAAGGCGCCCAGCAACTCCAGTCTCAGTAACGAGGGCCCCTTCCGTGCGCCCCAGCCGTCGCGTGGAAAGCGGTAGCCTCGGGAGGGCCAGCGCGACGTCGAGGGGCATGATCGGTCGTAACGCAAAGAGATGGTTCGGTCACAGACCGGGCGCAAGGGGACGAGGCTTTGTGGTTGACGCGAGCAGGCGAAGCAAACGGATGATCGGGATCGCACGTCATGGGCGATTGAAACGCTCGAATCCGTACGCCACCGCCCTCAAACTGGTGGCGGCCGTGCTGACCGTGGCCGTGGTGAGCACCTCAGCCGTGGCTGCTGTTGCGGTGTGGAGCTTCAGCAAGACGGTCGACGACAACGCCATCGACATCACCGCTGGCGACACGGCAGCGCCCGTGCCACAGCTCGAAAGCTACGAAAACGGCTTCAACATTCTCATGGTCGGTATCGACAATGATGCGACTCAAAGCGCGGCCTACGGTGAACGCCACGGCACCCGCAACGATGTGAACATTCTCGTGCACGTGTCCGCCGACCACAGCAACGCTGTCGTCGTGAGCATCCCCCGCGACCTCATCGTGCCGCACCCCACATGCACGGATGACGAGAGCGGTGCCGAGTTTTCAGCGATGGCCGCCCGCCCCATCAATGAGGCCATGTCACGGGGCGGGCTACCGTGTGTGGTCAAAACTGTGTCCGAGCTGACGGGACTCACCATTCCGTACGCCGGACTTATCTCGTTCAACGGGGTCGTGCAAATGAGCGACGCTGTCGGCGGAGTGCCCATCTGTCTGGATGCACCCATCAACGACGACTCTGCAGGCCTATATCTGCCCGCGGGCACGAGCGTCGTCGCCGGAGACACCGCACTGGCATTTCTGCGCAGCCGCCACGGCGTCGGCGACCAAAGCGACCTGGCACGGATTTCCTCACAACAGATCTACATGGCCTCACTCATGCGCACCGTACAGGGCCACGGAACACTCACGAACATCCCGACCCTGATCAACCTCGCCAACACTGCGGCATCTAAAATTAAGCTGTCAACGTCCCTCGCCGATATCGACACCATGGTATCCATGGCCCTGGCCCTCCAAGACATCGACCTGGATCGGTTGCTGTTCGTGCAGTATCCCGGCACGACCGGAGACTCCCGCTTCCCCGGCAAGGTCGTTCCCACTGAAGCGGTGGCCGCCGACATGTTCACCAAACTCGCCAGCGATGAACCCTTCACCCTCCCTGGAACAACGCCAACACCGGCACCAACACCGGATGCACCGGTGCCGGTCGAAACGTCAACGCCTGCGACGACCGAAAGCATCGTCCCCACTCCACAGCCGACCGTTCAAGCGTTGGACGGACTCACCGGTCAAACAGCGCAGGATGACTCGTGCGCCCAAGCCGCCACCGGGTGACAGCGATCACACCGCGCTATAAAGCGCACGAAATAGGCGTAGGTGTTTCCGGACCGCCACGCACAATATCTTGTCCTTCACCTGAGTTGTCCAGCAAGCTGAATCCTCTACGGGACGATCAAAAGTCGGATGTTGGCGCGCTCTCTCTTGAGACTGCGCGAACAAGAGCCCTGTGACCAAGGCGCAGCGCCGGCCGCGCCCCACTCACGAGGGCTGCGCCGAATCCCGGGGGTGCAGTTACGCCTACCGCTCCGGTAGTGCGGAAAGTTTCGTCCACTGTTGCGGTGGCCGAATTTCGGCCGTGATCAGGGTCCGGTCGTAGGCCACTCACGCGTCCCTTTCGATCAGCAGCACGCGCGCGAGCTCATTGCCGGTGACCTTTGACCGCGTGCGGCTGGTCTCCAGCGCCGTTGGAGTCGTTGCGCGCCTGAGTCGTCGCGATCGCCGGTTCTGAGACGAATTCGTCATCCCCGACATCATTAGGAAAGAACGCAAATGAAGGGGGACGTAGTGACGGTCATATGCAAGTTGCGACAGTGGTAAAGATTCGGCCCAACTCACAAACAGACCAGGAACTCATCGACCAGTGCATTGATGGCGACCGCAGGGAATTCGCGACGATTTTCAGGCGGCACAGCCGAATCGTCTACGCGGTAGCGATTACCGTCCTGCGGAATCCCACCGACGCCGAGGACGTGCTGTCTGATACTTTTCTCACTCTGTGGCGCAAAAGAGCCACGGTCAACTTCATTGAAGATTCTGCGCTTCCGTGGCTGATCGCCACCGCCAGATACCAAGCGATGAATCGGCGGCGAACTGCGTCCCGGGAGGCCTCGATCTCCCTCAACGATGAGATCGACACGCACTCATCAGCCGGCGCGGACGTGATCGCCGCGGAACAGCAACTGACAAGGCGGCTCGACGACATCATCGCCGGGCTTAGGCCGTTGGAACAACGAATCGTGCAATTGTGCCTCGTCAACAATCTCAGCTACGAGCAGGCCGCCACCAAACTCGGCGTCAGTCACGCAACCGTGCGAAATCGGCTGTCGAGAGCGCGCTCTCAATTACGACACGAACTCCAACTACAGGAGGATTCCTATGAACAGACGCACTGACCCACCCAGCACCCTCATCCCCGACGATGCCGCCTTCACTCGGATGGAGCACGACCTCTTTCAGCGGATTGCCGCAGACGAAGCGGCGCCGATGGTTCGGCCCGTCCCAGTTCGACCGAGCACGTCGAAGCCGGCCAAACGGATGACGCGACGCCGGTGGGTGGGTGTCATGGCCGCGGCCGCAGCTGTGACCATCGTCACGATGCTGACGTCCAACCTGGTAGGCCCGAACGCTGCAACGGCGGAGGCAGCGGAAGCACTCCGCAGTGCCGCAACGACGACGATCACGACCTCCGACCCCGTCGTCGGCCCCGGCGAATACCTCGCCGTGGACACGACGGAAGCTGCTACCGGGTCGTATGTGGATTTCGCCATTCAAGTCGGTCAACGTGCCGTGCTGTACGTGCCATTTGACCGGGACGACGTCTGGGTTGAGTCCCGACAAACTCTGCCCGCCGGGGAGACCTACGGCAACGTTGAGAAGGCCCAGGTCGAAATCGACCGGCTCTCGAGCAATCCAGGCAACGGCGATATCGTCCTCCGCGACGGCCAAGCCGGCCAATTCATCGAATACGGTGACAGATCAGGATCACAGATCGCCCTGCTTCCCACCGACTCCAACGAACTCCTCACCTACCTGTATGACCAGGTCCAAGCCGAGGGATCGTCCCGGTCCACTGATGAACACGTCTTCATGGACATCTCGGACCTTCTACGAACCGGGTTGGTGCCGGCTGCGGTGCGCGCATCGCTGTACGACGTCCTGGCCCGGGTGCCGGGTGTCTACTTATCGGACGGTCAAGCCAACCTCGACGGGCGAACCGGTGTCGGCATTAGCCGGAAGTCCTCCGATTCATACATCGAACAGATCATCATCGACCCCTTAACCGGACTCGTCATTGGAATGCGAACACTCACCATAGAAGCCGACGGCTACTTTCCGGCCGGTACCGTCACACAACTCACGTCCGTGAAAACCCTCGTCGTCGGCGACGCTCCTCCCGGGCCTTTCCGCGAACAGTCGCCGCCAGGATAGGTGAAGGACAACATGGATCTCGATGAATGGCCAGCAGCCGAGCCCGCTGCCACGTATTGGATCGACATCACGTACGTCCTGCAGGAACTGCCAGCAACGAGTTGACGGCAGAGTCAGCGGTTCCCGGAATACCATCCGCGGGCCGCTGACACGCGCAGGGAATTCATGGATCCGTCCGCAAAAGGAAACCCCTACGGGACGCTTTCAGCGGTTGAGAAGTTCGCGCGAGTGGACGACAGTGGCGAACTCGTCGTGGAGATTGATCGCGGTTACTCGGGAAAGTTCCTCGGCGCTGATCATGCCACCTTCGAGGTCTGCCCTGTCAAATGTGTGAGTTGCATCTATAGCAAAATAGACGGTGTATCCCAAGTTTCCGCCAACGCGAGCTGTTGTTTCGCAGCAGTGATTGGTGGTGATGCCACAGATCACAATGATCGAGATAGCGTTTTTGCGAAGCCAGGAGTGAAGATCGGGTGTGCCGTGAAAACTTGAGTTGACCGTCTTTTGGACCAACAAATCTGGAGTACCGGACATGTAGCTTTTCAACGCATAGCCAGGGTTGCTGGGGTGCAGCGGGGAGAGCGGACTAGAAGAATTATGCTGCACGAAGACGACCGGTCGCGAAAGCCTGTGCCACTCGTTCACTAACGCTGCGATGTTCTGATCGCAGTCCTCGTTGTTTCGCGGTCCCCACCATTCGACTTGGTCAAATCCTTGCTGAGCGTCAACGACGATCAGGGCGGTGTGGTCATCGATCGAGGGTAGCTGTGTCACGATTTAGAACTCCTTATAGGTTTCAGATCAACGACAGAAATGATTGGTCCCCAGCTGCCATGTGGACCGGGACCGCGTCAGACATCATTCAGCATCCCACGACTGCGCACCACGTCAGTTCGACACCCACGGTGGGACGCAGACGCGATCTCACAAGCCGGAACTCTAATGTTCCAGAACGATCAATACGGCCGGCGGCACGCCGGTCGCTCAGAGTTCCCGCAAGGGGAACCCCAACTGGGATTCCCAGGACCTGGGACTGCCGCTGGCTCTGAGGTTCGTGCTCGGCATCGGACTGGTCCGGATAACGATGAACCCCCGCGATGATCATCGGGGGCACCGCACCGTTGGTTAACACGATCCACGCATCGTTCATCACCCTCGGCTCCGCGTTGATCCTTGGCTACGGGGCTCCTAGCGCCAGATGGTTCTTAGTTGGCAGACGCGAGGTCGTGCAGTCGTTGCTGTCGCTCATACAGCTCACCCTGCCTCCGGTCGAGGCATTCGGAGATGGAGGCGAGTTCGGCGCGGAGATCCGGGCATAGTTCAAGCCACGTGCCGTGGTCACCGACGCGAGCGCAGTCGAGGTAGCGTTTGACGGAGGCGGTGTTCAAGCCTGCGTCGATCATGGTCTTGATCTGTGCGACTCGGACGATGTCCTCTTGGGCGTAGTCGCGGTAGCCTGCGCTGCTGCGTTCGGGGATGAGCAGGCCGCGCTCTTCGTAGTGGCGCAGCGCGCGGGCGCTGACCCCAGTCTTGCTGGCGAGTTCGCCAATCTGCATCGCTGTCTCCTCTCATCAGGCTTGACCTTCACACTAGCGTCAGGCCGTACGTTCTTGTTCGTGACTTCTTTAACAACACTTCAGGATGCCTATATCTTCCACGGCTACGGGGCCGTCCCAGACGATCACTGGTTCGGCTGGCTCGCTCGGCAACTCGACGCCGCCAACATCCGGACCGTCGTCCCTGCACTGCCAGACTCTCGCGCGCCCGAGGCGCCCCGCTGGCAGGAGACCGTAAGCGCTGCCGTGGGCGAGATGGGTGAGGACACGGCCGTGATCGCGCACAGCCTCGGCTGTCTCGCCGTACTGCGGCACTTGGCGTCCCTCACCGGCGTGTGGCGGCTAGGAAGCCTCGTCTTGGTGTCCGGGTTTCTCGATCCGCTGCCGGTGCTGCCGGAGTTGGACAGCTTCATCGGTGCCGGTTGCGATGTGACCGGGCTAAGCAAACACATCGACCGGGTTATCGTGATTCGCTCCGACGACGATTCCCTGGTGCCTCTCTCTCACACGGATCGGCTGGCTGAACTTCTCGGGGTCAGGGCCGTGGTGGTCCCCGGAGCAGGGCATTTCCTCGCCGCCGATGGCCACAGCACCCTGCCCGCCGCGTACGACGCCATCGTGTCCTGAATCCGCTTCCGTTCGAAGGGATTTCCATGTACTTCCGGATGGCCGTGCTGATCCTCGGTATCTTCTGCGTCGGCACTGCCGAACTCTCACCCAGCGGGATGCTCGGAGAACTCTCCCGCGACCTGTCGGTGACCATCCCCACCGCAGGCCTGATGGTCACTGTCTACGCTCTTACTGTGGTGGTAGGCGGCCCGATAGTCACGGCGGTCACCACTCGTTTTCCCCGCAAGTACCTGCTTGTGCTGCTCTTGCTGGTGTCAGTGCTCGGGAACGTGCTGTGCGCGCTCGCGCCGACGTTCGCGATCCTGCTGGTCGGAAGGATGATAGCTGCCATCATCCACGGCACGTTCTTGGCGGTGTGCGTCGTGACGGCAAGCAGCCTGGCTTCTGCCGAGAAGCGAGGCTCTGCCGTAGCTGGCACCCAACTCGGCGTGAATCTCGCAACCGTCCTCGGGGTGCCGTTAGGCACACTCATGGCACAGCAGATCAACTGGCGCGCCACCTTCGGCAGCGTCGCCGTGCTCGCTCTGATCACGTGTGTGATGATCCTGATCGCGATCCCCGCCAACGACAAGGCCGTGGATCCAACCTCGGTGCGGCACGAGATACGGGCGTTCACGAACTGGCAGGTCACCGGCACGGTGCTCGCCACGGTGCTATGTTCAGGCGGCATGTTCACTGTGATCACCTATATGGTGCCGCTGCTCACCGACGTCAGCGGGTTCCCCGCCGCCTGGGTGCCCGCCGTGCTCCTCGCGTATGGTGGCGGGTCGATCGCCGGGAACTTCATCGGAGGCCGGCTCGCCAATCGCTCTGTCGAGGCCACCGTCGGGTGGCTCTCCTGGGCGCTCACAGCCGCATGCGTTCTTTTCTGGATCGCCGCCCCCTCCGCAGCCGGAAGTGCTGCGTTTCTGGTGCTGTTCTCCATCGCGACGTTCGCACTGATCCCCGGTCTGCAAGTCAGGATCCTCGCGACGGCGGCGGACGCGCCGACCCTATCCCTGACGGTTAACATGGCCGCTTTCGCGCTCGGCGCGGCCGTTGGCTCGTGGGCCGGTGGCCAGGTTATCGCCACGGGACTCGGCCTCCGCGCGATCGCCCTGGCCGCTGCCGCTTTCAGCCTGTTCGGGGCGCTCGTGATCGCACAAGTGGTCTATGCCGCCCGAGACCGAACCGGATCGACCAGCGGTGAAACGTCTCCGGCTGGAGAGGATCAGCCCGTTTCCTTAGTTGGGAGCGATAGGCCTTGATGGTCTGTTGAAGATTTGGCTGACTCCAGAAATGCATAGCGAGCTCCCGATCGCAGTATGCCTCTCGGCCACCCTCGGGGTCAGCAGTAATGGCCCCACCACATCATCGGTTCAGCACAAGTTGGCAAATGGATCGATGGGGCTCATCACTCATCACTCATCACTCATCAGGGCGATCAAGGATCATGACGATGTCGACTCGCGGGGTTCGCGCCTACGCACGGACGGGATGTTGAAGCGAAACGCGATCAAGCATTAGGACGAAACTCCACTGAATACCCAACACCGCAGCATCCAAAGTTAAACGTCCGCAAACGCAAGAACTCAGGTTGATGCCGATACGCGACAAGCAGATCGGACAACAGTAAGGGGCGTCCCGCATAGACACCGCGTTATTGTCCCGCAAGCCGGAGGCGGATTCAACCGGTCGTCGCAACACTCGATTTTTGTGAGGTGTTGTACGTGTGGTTGAAGAATGAGTTCGTTAAGAAACAGGCGCGGTTTTGGGTGT